>JAUXJK010000014.1 GCA_030624785.1 Actinomycetes bacterium | reverse complement strand
GGCTGGGAGACCGCCGTACGCCGTGTAGGCGGCCGTCGCAGCGGCGACGGCGATGATCGGAATCAATCGATCGACGCCCGAGAGCAGCGACGCGGCTCCGCCCACCGCTGTGAGTTCTGCCGCGAAAAAGACGAACATGTAGAGCACCGAGATCGCCCCGACGTAGATGACCACGACGGTGCCGAATCTTCGTCTCACCCACTCGAGCAGCGTGGTTCCGTTCGGGACCTTTCTGCGAATACGCGGGCCAACCCAGGCGAAGATGGCAATGGCCACGGCCTGCCCGACCGCGTACCCGATGATTCCGAGAAGACCAGCGAACGTGCCGACTTCCGGTGGGGCAAACAGGATCCACGCGCCGAGCGCCGAGGCGAAGAAGTTCAGCGCAAGTGGCCAGGTGCGCTGGGTTCCTCGGGCAGTGAGAAACGCGTCGGAGTCCCTGCCAGATCCACGCCGAGCCGCGGCGACACCAATCGCGGCGAACACGACGAGAGCGACGATGATCAGCGTCGTAGCGGCGCCGGAGCTCAGCATGTTCGAGCGGTAGGTAGAGAGAGTTTGGCGCTGTTCATTTTGGCTCCCTTCGCTGGCATTACCCAGTTCAGGTTCTGTGGGTCAAGGCTCGATAGCCCTCTCTCAGCCGCTAGAAAGCAGCTCCCCAGACATGCATGATCGCGTGCGAGGAGCCTAGTCGGTCTTCGAGGCGCAGGCAGGGACGTCGGCGAAACGGACGAACGGGTTGCCATGCCGACCGTTCTCGCAGTGGCCGTTCTGGGCGGGCTCGGTGCCATGGCTCGCTATGGGATTGAGCGAGGCATGGCCAAGTCGAGCGTCAACTTTCCCTGGGGCACGATGATCGTGAACGTCAGCGGGTCATTCATTCTCGGCGTCTTTTTCGCGCTTGCGATCGAGCGTGCCTACGGGCCGTCGTGGGTGCGGGTTGGTGTTGTTCTCGGTCTTCTGGGCGGATTCACCACGTTCTCGACCTTCTCGCTTCAGACATTTCGCCTGATCGAGGACGGCGCATACGGGGCGGCGCTCGGCAACGCGCTAGGAGGGCTCGCGCTCGGGCTCGTCGCGGTCTCGATCGGCGTCGTGCTCGGGCGAGCCTTCTAGCCGGCGAGAGAGCTCCGCCGCGCGGGTCGGCGATTGGCCCCCGCAGCGCTCGCCAGGTGAGCGCAGGCGCACTATCGTTGCGCGAACTGTGCTACTCGTTCCGGACGCCTAGCCGCATGCAGCGCTCAAAACACGCAATGCGGCTCCTCGACTCTCCACTTCCCGAGCTGCTCGAGGAGGCGCGCGCTCTGTGCCGTGAAGGCCATGGCACGCTCGTGACCTACTCGCCAAAGGTCTTCATTCCGCTGACGGTGCTTTGCCGCGACGTCTGCCACTACTGCACCTTCGCGAAACCGCCTAGCAAGGGCGAGCGCGCGTTCATGACGCCGGAGGAGGTTGTCGAGATGGCGCGCGCCGGCGCAGCCGCCGGGTGTCACGAGGCGCTCTTCACCCTCGGCGACAAGCCAGAGAAGCGCTATCGCGTTGCTCGGGAGGAGCTTGAAGCGCTCGGCCACGAAACGACCCTGTCCTACTTACGGGAGTGTGCCGAGCGCGTTCTGGAGGAGACCGGACTGCTGCCGCACCTGAATCCCGGCGTGATGACAGCAGACGATCTGCGGGCGCTACGCGAGGTCTCGGTCTCGATGGGGATCATGCTCGAGACGGTCTCGGATCGACTCTCAGAGCGGGGGGGAGCACACTTCGGATCGCCCGACAAGCATCCCAGCGTGCGGCTCGAGACTCTTCGCCTTGCCGGGGAGCTCGCGGTTCCGTTCACCTCGGGGATCTTGATTGGAATCGGTGAAACGCGAGACGAGCGGCTCGATGCGCTCTTCGCCCTTCGCGATCTTCACGAGGAATACGGGCACCTGCAGGAGATCATCATCCAGAACTTCCGCGCCAAGCCCGATACGCGAATGGCGGATCACAGCGAGCCGACGCAGGCTGACCTCCTCTGGACTGCGGCGGTTGCGCGGATCATCCTCGGCCCCGACACGAATATTCAGGCGCCGCCGAACCTCTCGTACGAGGGATTTCCAGAGCTACTGGACGCGGGGATCAACGACTGGGGCGGCGTTTCACCGGTGACGATCGATCACGTGAACCCAGAGGCGCCCTGGCCAGACCTCGACCGTCTGCGCGAGGCAACCGAATCGAAGGGCCTGTCGCTCGCCGCCCGACTTCCCGTCTATCCGGAGTACATTGCTGATCCGGTCCGGTGGCTCGACTCGAGTTTGCGCGCGCCGACGCTTCAGCGGGCCGACGCGGACGGACTCGGGCGCGAGGAGCACTGGGCTTCGGGCGATCCAAATGTGCCGCCGCCGCCGCGCGATCTCGCCCGTCTTGGCGCGCACGCTCCGGACGCAGCGCACGCGCCGGACGCCGCAGTAAGGGATGCGCTGGCGGCCGCTCGTGAGCAGAAGGAGCTCGACGAGGAACAGATCGTTGCTCTTCTTGGCGCTCGCGGCGACAACTTCAGCGCTGGAGCCCGCGCGGCAGACGATCTGCGGCGTGAGGTCAATGGCGACACGGTCAGCTATGTCGTCACCCGGAACATCAACTACACGAACGTCTGCTATTTCAAATGCGGCTTCTGCGCGTTTTCGAAAGGGAAGCTCGCCGAGAATCTTCGCGGCCCCGCCTACGTGGTACCCATTCCCGAGATCGTCCGTCGGGCGCGCGAAGCGTGGGATCGAGGCGGCGTCGAGGTCTGCCTCCAGGGTGGAATTCACCCGGGCTTCACCGGCGATCACTACCTCGAGATCGTCACGGCGATCAAGAACGAGCTACCCGACCTTCACGTGCACGCATTTTCCGCGCTCGAGGTCTTTCAGGGCGCAGCGACACTCGGCATCTCGCTCGACGACTACGTCGGGCGGTTGCGCGCGGCCGGGCTGTCCTCGCTGCCGGGCACGGCCGCCGAGATCCTTGACGACGAGATCAGGGCAACGCTCTGTCCAGACAAGGTCAGCACGGATCAGTGGTTGAGTGTCCATGACGCGGCGCATCGCGGCGGGCTGCACTCGACGACAACGATCATGTTCGGGTCGATTGAGACGACGAAGAGCTGGGCCCGCCACCTTGTGCGTCTACGGGAGCAGCAGCAGCGCTCCGGTGGTTTCACCGAGTTCGTTCCCCTGCCGTTCGTCCATATGGAAGCCCCGATGTTCCTGAAAGGTGCGGCGCGCAAGGGGCCGACATTCCGCGAGGCCGTTCTGATCCACGCGGTTGCACGCCTCGCGCTTCATCCCCACATCACGAACATTCAGGCCTCCTGGGTGAAACTGGGAGTGGCGGGAGCACAGGCGTGCCTACAGGCGGGTGCCAACGACCTCGGGGGCACCTTGATGAATGAGTCGATCTCTCGTGCGGCCGGGGCGACCCACGGCCAGGAGATGCCACCCGAGGGAATGGAAGAAATGATTGGGGCTATCGGGCGTCCGTCAAGGCAACGGACGACGCTGTATGGGGAGCCGAACCCCGAACACTCCAAGCTCTCCTACAACGCGTCGCCGTTGGTCGAGCCCAACAACCCGGGTGTTAACGACGCCGCGATTGCGCGGCCCACCCGCTTGATCCGCCCGGGTGTAGACCTGCTGGCGCCCGAGGACTACGCAGCCGACAAGTCGCTCACCACAGCATGAGCTCGACGGCGCGGCCCCCTGTGATCGCCGCTCCGAGCCCTGCCGAGGAGACGGCCGTTGAATTCGCACGGAACCTGGCTCGCGACGTACTTGGCCCGGGGGCGGCCGACGCGGAGGCGCGCCAGGAACTCCCTCGGCCCGTCATGTCACGGCTCGGCGCGGAGGGTCTAACGGGAATGACGCTCCCGAAGAGTGCGGGCGGTGCGGGACTGAGCCACGTCGCATCTCTCGCCGTCTTCGACGCGCTCGCTTACGGTGACATGGCGGTCGCGTTCGCGCTTCTGTGCCAGAACAGCGCAGCGCGATCAATCTGGTTACGCGGCACCACCGCCCAGCACGAACGCTGGCTACCTGGACTACTGAGCGCCAAAGACATCGGCGCGTACGCGATCACGGAGCCCACGGCAGGGTCGGATCCCGGAAGCATGGAGACATTGGCAACACGGTCGGACGGCGGCTGGACTCTCGACGGCGTCAAGACCTTGATCTCAAACGTACCCCTCGCCAGCACGCTTGTTCTTTCTGCGAAGACCAACGCTGACGCGGGCACGCGCGGCATGTCCGCCTTCATCGTCTCGGCCGACGCGGCAGGGGTTGATGGCGTGCCGCTTCGGCTTCATGGGAGCCGGGCTCTGCCGGTTGGACAGCTGACGTTGCGCGGGGTACGGGTTCCAGGCGACGCCGTGCTTGGGGCTGAGGGTGAGGGTTTCAAGATCGCGCTTGATGCGGTCAACTGGGCGCGTACGGTCTGGGCCGCGCTTGCGGCTGGCGTGGCACAGGCATCTCTCGACGGCGCAATCGCCTACGTGCGCGAGCGCGAACAGTTCGGCCGGAAGATCGCCGACTTCCAAGCCGTCCAGTTCCAACTTGCGGAGCTTGCGACCGACGTCGAGACGGCACGACTTCACGGCTATCGAGCCGCGGCGTTGTTCGACGCTGATGACCCTGCTCAGATCGGTGCCGCAGCCATGGCGAAGCTCACCGCGGGTGAGGTGGCGGTGCGCGTTACGTCGAAGGCACTCGAACTTCTGGGCGGAGTCGGATACGTTGTGCCCTCGCCGCTCGAGCGCTACCTACGACAGGCTCGAATGGCGCAACTGGCAGATGGAACCGGCAACATTCAGCGGCTCGTGATCGCGCGCTCGCTGGGATAGGAGGCGACTTTGCCTGACTTTCGTGGAGCACGAACCGGAGAGCCGATCGAGGAACGAATCGGCCGACTCGAAGACATCGAATCGATCAAACAGCTCTATCACCAGTACGCGACGTATTGCGACAACGGCTACGACGCTGACGGTATGGGGACACTCTGCACGGACGACGCCGTCTGGGAGTCGAACAAGTTCGGCACCTATCACGGACGCGACGAGATCAAGGGCTTCATTGTGGAAGCAGGCAAGGTGCTTGTCTTCGCCCTGCACTACATGGACAACGCCACCATTGATGTCGCGCCCGATGGTCAGAGTGCAACGGGCCGCTGGATCCTCTTCGAGCCCGCGGTCATGACGCGCGAGGGTGAGGAGGGCACGGACTCGGTGATCATCACAGCCGATTACCACAACGACTTCGTCAAGGTCGACGGTGAGTGGCGCATCAAACACGTTCGCGCCAACTTCCGCACCATCGCCAACCTCCAGGACGGGTGGCACGACGAGCGCTTCCGCGGCGCCTGAGTCGGTCACGCCGCTCGACGACGGAGAACAGAGAGGTACACATGGGGCTACGCACGCCTGAGGAATATCGGGAAGGACTGCGCGACGGACGCGAGGTGTGGGTGCGGGGAGAGCGCGTCGACGACGTCACCTTGCATCCGGGCATCGGTATCGCGATCGACCACGGCGCGAACGCCTTCGAGCTCGCGTTCGACGATGTCACCCGTGATCTCGCCACGTGCAAGATCAACGGGGAGCTCTCGAGTCGTTACTTCGCTCCACTCGACACCCTCGAGGCGGTTAAGACGCGCTCACGGCTGATCGAAGAGCACACACGGCGCGCGCGGGGTTCGCTCAATCTGATCAAGGCTGTCGGCACCGATGCCTACGCCGCGCTGCGCTCCACGAGCTTCGCCGTCGACCGCTCCGAGGGAACCGAGTACGGAGAGCGGGTCGCCGCGTTCTATGCAGAGTGCGCCTGCGCCGACAAATCGGTCGTGCTCGCCCAGACCGATGTCAAGGGAGACAGAAGCCTCGCGCCACACGCTCAGCCCGATCCCGACATGCACGTGCGCATCGTCGAACGTCGCAGCGACGGTATCGTTGTCGACGGCGCGAAAGCGCACACGACGATGACACCGGTGGCCGACGAGCTTGTCGTGCTTCCCACGCGCGCGATGAGCGAGGCCGACGCCGACTACGCTGTCGCATTCGCGATCCCACCAGCCACGGAGGGCCTCAGGATGATCTGCGGGCCGTTGCCCGAGCCTGGCAGCACCTTTGATCGGCCAGTTTCCACGCGGAATGTCGAGATCGAGACGCTCACCGTCTTCGATCGTGTCTTCGTCCCGTGGGATCGAGTCTTTCTCGCCGGAGAACACCAGTACGCGGCGACACTTGCAACCACGTTCGCTACATACCATCGGTTCACGGCCGTCTCGTACAAGCTGCCAATGATCGAGTTGCTGCTCGGCTGCGCGACGCTGATCGCCGAGCTCAATGGGGTCGGACGCGCCTCGCACATACGTGAGAAGCTGGCGCGCATCGTCCAGTATCTCGAGCTGCTGCGCTCATGCGTTCAGACGGCTGCGGCGAGCGCTGTTACTGTCGAGGGCGGTTGGTATCTCCCCAACCCGGTCTACACCAATGTCGGAAAGCTGCACTTCGCACAAGATTTCCACACGATCGTTCAGTACGTTCAGGACATTGCTGGTGGTTTCGCCATCACGGCGCCATGGGAGGCAGACCTGTTGAGCTCCGATACCGGTCCGTGGGTGCGCAAGTACATGCAGGGCGCAGCGGGCAGCGACGCCGAGTTGAGGCTCCGCCTGTTCAATCTCATCCGTGATCTGACTGCGTCCGACTACGGCGGCTACAACCTCGTTGTCACGCTCCACGGCGAGGGGTCGCTTCAGGCGCAACTGCTACAGACTCTGCGCGACACCGATCTCGGCCCGGCGCTCTTGGCCGTTGCCGATGCGATGGACGTCGAGTTGCCCTCCGTCTCGACACAGCCGACCTCTCCCCTGCCAATCGTACGATGAATCAGCGCTGGGATTGGGAGGCGGCAGCCGGTAGGCTCGGCGCGAAACGCGATGGGCGCTTCAACGCGGGTGGCGTGCCGATAACGCACCCTTCGGCGCTGGTGTGGCGTCGCGAGAACGGTCGCGACGAGATCTTCTCGGGCGACACTATTCAGCGTCGTTCTCGCCGAGTTGCGAATGCTCTACGACGCGGCGGCGTTCGGCCCGGAGACCGCGTCGCCGGCCTGATGGGGCGGCGGCCGGGCGCGTTCATCGTCCCGCTCGCAGTCTGGCGGCTCGGAGCGATCTACGTGCCGCTGTTCTCGGGCTTCCGGCGCGACGCGATCTCGGTGCGCATCAAGGATGCTGGTGTCACTGCGATCGTCACCGATCCGGCGAATCGCGGGGGCCTGGCTGGGATCGAGGCCGACCTCACGATCTTCTTGACTGGGGGTACTGCGGACTCCGATGAGATCGATCTGGATCGCGAGGCCGACGAGGCCGACGAGCTGCAGGATCTCGCAGATACACGGCTAGGCGATCCCGCCACGATCATCTACACGTCGGGCACGAGTGGCCGACCAAAGGGCTGCGTGATCGCGCATCGAGGGATCATCAACCTGGCCCCCTACGTCAAACATTGTCTCGCGCTCGATACGAGCGATCTGCTGTTCTCCACCGCCGACACGGGCTGGTCTTTCGGCCTCTACACGAGTGGGCTCGCACCGTTGGCAATGGGGTATTCGCGGCTTCTCTACGAGGGTGGATTCAATGCGGAGGAATGGTGGAAAACGATGCGCGATCTCGGTGTCACGCACGTCGCGAGTGCGCCGACCGGCTTCCGACAGCTGGCCCTCAGCGGTGCGGAGGCGATGAAGGAGGCACCGAGGTTCTTAAAGGCCGCAACCGCAGGCGGAGAGACGCTCGATGCCGACGCGATCGCCTGGTTCCAGGAGCATCTCGGAATCACGCTTCACGACTCCTATGGCCTCACGGAACTAGGCATGCTCATCGCAAATCTCCGCGGTCAAGGCTCGCTCGAGCCGACTCCGGGGGCGATGGGATTTCCCGTGCCAGGGTTCGACGTCAAGCTCGTCGATGAGGACGGCGCTCGGGTTGCCGCGGGCGAGGAGGGCCAGGTCGGCGTTCGCGACGACGGATGGTTCCTCAGCTCCACCTACTGGGGTCGTGAGGCTGAATGGGACGATCGAGTTCGCAACGGTTTCTGGGTAACCGAGGATCGCGCCCGAGTCGACGAGGAGGGCCGGTTCTGGTACGTGGCTCGCACCGACGACGTGATCGTTACCGCGGGGTACAACGTGGGGCCTGCCGAGGTGGAAAGCGTTCTCGTCGAGCACCCGGCGATTGCCGAAGCGGCGTGTGTGGGAAAGCCCGACAAGAGGAAGGGCCAGGTCATCGTGGCGCACGTCGTACTGGTCGATAGTGCTCCCCAGGGCCTGCTCGACGATCTCCGAAGGCTGGTCGGCGAGCGCATCGGCTGGCACGCTGCACCGCGCGAGCTGCGCATACGCGAGGAACTTCCTCGGACAGAGAGCGGGAAGGTTCAACGCAAGGTGCTTCGCGAACTCACAGACGATACGGTTCAGCCCGAGTAATCCCGGCGGCCTGCCGGGCTCTGCGCAACGCCGTACAACGAGGAGGAAACCGTGGAGAACGTGATCGTGGTCGGGGCTGGACAGATGGGCGGCGGGATCGCGCAGGTGTGTGCCACGGCCGGCCTTCGGGTGACACTCGTCGATGTCGGCGAAGGTCAGATCGAGCGCGGCATGCTCGCGATCGAGCGGAGCCTCGCAAAGCTTGCCGAGAAGGGCGGGCCGGCGGTCGCTGACGTCCTTGCGAACCTCCAGACCGATACGAGTATTCCCGTGAACTCCGACGCTGAGATCGCGATCGAGGCTGTGATCGAAGACGAAGCCATCAAGCGCCAGGTTCTCGCCGATCTCGACGATCGCATGGCGCCCGAGGCGATCATCGCGACGAATACCTCCTCGATACCGATCACACGTCTCGCCCAGGCCACACGTCGTCCCGAGCTGTTCATCGGAATGCACTTCATGAACCCCGTTCCCATGCTGCCGCTCGTCGAGGTGATTCGAGGCCTGGCGACCAGTGACGAGACAGTTGCGGCCGTCGTTGCGTTGACGGAGAGACTGGACAAGACGCCCGTCGAAGCCCGTGATTTCCCAGGCTTTCTCGGCAACCGAATTCTCATGCCGATGATCAACGAGGCGATCTTCGCCCTCATGGAAGGGGTCGGAACCGAGAAGGCGATCGACGACGTGATGAAACTCGGGATGCGCCACCCCATGGGCCCGCTCGCGCTTGCCGATCTCATCGGTCTCGACACGTGCCTGTTCGTGATGGAGGTTATGCACGAAGGTCTCGGCGACTCGAAGTATCGGCCGTGCCCACTGCTTCGCCAGTACGTCGAGGCGGGCTGGTTGGGTCGCAAGACCGGACGCGGCTTCTTCGAATACAGCTCATGAGCGCACCGCCAAGCCACGAGGCCGATGCTCCAAGCGGACGGCTCGGCTCGACTCAGCTCACTTCCGAGCGCCTCGATGCGCTTGGCCAGCTGACCGAGGTAGCCGGGGAGATCACGCGCGGCTATGGGACCGACTCGCTCGTTGAGTCGCTCGCGCTCGTCGAGCGATGGATGCTCGAGGCTGGAATGACGGTCACCCGCGACTCTGTCGGCTCACTTGTCGGCCGTATCGGGCCGGCTGATGCGCCAACGCTGCTTCTCGGCTCGCACGTCGACTCGGTACGTAACGCGGGTCGGTTCGACGGGCCTCTTGGCGTTCTGGCCCCGCTGGCGGCCATCGAGCGGGCGCGTTCCTCGCTCGAGGAGGGAGCCATCGGGATCGCGCTCATTGCGTTCGCCGACGAGGAGGGGCTTCGCTATCGGTCCTCGTACCTCGCAAGCCGCGCGTTCGTCGGCTTGTTCGAGCCGGCCGAGCTGGACATCACAGACGACGACGGAGTACCGCTCGCCGAGGCGATCCGCGCCGCCGGGGGCGATCCGGCCGCTACGTCCTCGCCCTCGATGTCCTTCGGCAGCGTGGCTGGCTACGTCGAGGTTCACATCGAGCAGGGGCCCGTGCTCCAGGCAGAGGACCTGCCGGTCGGAGTCGTCACTGCCATTGCCGGTCAAAGCCGAGGGTTTGTCGACTTCATAGGCAGCGCTGGACACGCCGGCAACACGCCTCACCACCTCAGACGCGACGCGCTACTGGCTGCAGCCGAGTTCACGCTCGCTGTCGACGATGCCATGCAGCAGACACCAGGTCTCGTCGCGACGGTAGGCCGAATCGAGAACGCGCCTAACGTCGGCAACGTGATTCCAGGAAAGACGACGGTCAGCTACGACGTGCGTCATCAAGAGGACGATGTGAGGGAGCGCGCGCTCGACGCTCTGCGCGCACGAGCACGTGAGATCGTCGACCGCCGAGGGATCGATCTCGATTGGCGGCACCTTCAAGACCATCGCGCAGTGCCGATGTCCGCACGCTGGCGACGTACTCTGCTCGAAGCCGTTGAGAATGCTGATATTCGACCGTTCGAGCTTCCGAGCGGCGCTGGGCACGACGCCGTGTCGCTGGCTCATGTGACCGATGTCGGAATGCTCTTCTGTCGCTGTCGCGACGGCGTGAGCCACCATCCCGACGAGTTCGTTGAGTACGACGACATCGCGGCTGTGATCGACGTGCTCGAACAGCTCGTCCTCAAAGCTGGTTTGGACGATGCTCGATGACGGAGTTCGACACGGTGATTCGAGGCGGCACGGTTGTAATGAGAGACGGTGCGGCGCCGACGGACATCGGCATTCTCGACGGCGCCATTGTCGCAATCGGCCCCGAGCTCGCAGGCGGGCGCGACGAGATGGCGGCCGGCGCTCTGCACGTGTTCCCGGGCGGCGTCGACCCGCATGTGCACTTCGACGAGCCGGGCCGCACACACTGGGAGGGAGTGGACACGGGTAGCCGTTCGCTGCTGGCTGGTGGGTTGACGACGTTTGTGGATATGCCGCTCAACAACATTCCAGTGAGCGTGGACGGTCCGAGCCTCGCCGAGAAGATCGATGCGATCAAGGGCGTCTCCCACGCGGATTTCGCTCTCTGGGGAGGGTTGGTCGCCGGCAACGTGGACCGGCTTGAAGAGCAGCACGAGCTCGGCGCGTGTGGCTTCAAAGCCTTCATGTGCTATTCGGCAATCGACGAGTTCCCGCAGGTAGACGATCTCAGCCTGTTCGAGGGCATGCAGGTGATTGCCGAGCTCGACTCGATCCTGCTTCTTCACGCTGAGAACGCCGACATCGTTGGGGGTCTCGGCGCTCGCGCCAAGGCTGAGGGTCGCACTGAACCGCGCGACTTCATGGCGTCGCGGCCGCCCATCTCGGAGCTCGAGGCCGTGTCGCGAGCCATCCTGTTCGCAGAGGAGACGGGCTGCGCGACCCATTTCGTGCACGTGAGTGTCGCGCGCGCCGTCGTGATGGTGGCTGAAGCGCAGGCTCGCGGTGTGCCAGTGACGTGCGAAACGTGCCCTCACTTTCTCCTGTTCAGCGAGGAGGACATGGAGCGCGTAGGTCTACCGCTGAAATCCGCACCTCCTGTCAGGGCAGCTTCGGAGCGAGACGCGCTGTGGGCATTGATCGGTGATCGAACGCTTCGGATGGTCACCTCCGATCACTCTCCGGGCCATCCGGAGGTCAAGCAGAGCGGCTTCTGGGACTCGTGGGGCGGGGTGTCGGGCGCCCAGTCGACTCTTCAACTCCTGCTCGAAGCGGGTTACTCGACCCGAGGGCTGCCGCTACAGATGATCGCGGAGCTCACGGGCAGCTCTGCCGCTCGGCGCTTCCGACTCGCACAAAAGGGACGCGTCGAGATCGGTGCCGACGCGGATCTCGCATTGATCGATCTGTCGTGGACGGGGGAGCTGCAACTTGACGATCTTCACTACCGCCACGCCTACAGTTGCTACGCAGGCATGCCGTTGCGCGGGCGCGTGGAACGTACGCTGCTGCGAGGACAGACTGTCTATAGCGAAGGCGCGTTCGCGTCCGAGCCGCTCGGCCGCTTCATTCAACCGAGCGGCACACGAAGCTCCATCTAAGAGGAAGGATCACCCCTAAATGAGCAACCTGGTTGACATCACAGCGGGCCCGCACGCATTCGTAGCCACGCTAGAGACCGACAAGGCTCCACAGACGTGTGCGCATTTTCTCAGCACGCTTCCCTACGAAAGCAAGATCCTGCAGGCTCGTTGGAGCGGTTTCGCTGCGTGGGTGCCGATGGGCTTCGAAGAGACGCTCGATCTCCCGCCTGAGAACGCGACGACCGTGCCTCAGGCTGGCGAGATCCTGCTGTATCCGGGTGGCGTGAGCGAGGTCGAGATTCTCTTCCCGTACGGGTCGACCTATTTCGCGAGTGTTGCTGGGCCGCTCGCCGGCAATCACTTCCTCACGATCGTCGAAGGCCGCGAGCAGCTGCACGATCTAGGGCAACTCGTGCAGTGGCACGGCGCGCAAGACGTGTCGTTCTCGTTGCGCTAGTTGCGAACGGCGCCCATCACGGAGTTGACGACCTCCGCGTAGCGCTGATACGGGAGCCACCAATCTGCCGTGACCAGTGCCACGGCGATTCCGTGATCCGCGTCCGCCCAGAGTCCGACGCCGGAAGCGCCATGGTGGAAGATCGTGCGAGGGCTCTGGAAGTTGCCCGGTCCGGGCCGCTCCCAGCCAAGGCTCCACTGCACTGGGCGACCCATGTTCCACCCGGTTGCGTGGCAGTCGCGTAGCTGCTCGAGGACCGGACTCGATAGCAGGGCTGGTACCTCGGGCACCGAGTCGAGAAAGGCCTGGCCGAAGCGAAGCAGGTCAGGACAGGTAGAGACAAGACCGCCTGCCGGGTATTCCGCCTGGCGAACTTGTTCCGGCAGGTGTGCATCCCAGCCGCCTTGCGTCACTGCACCGACAAGCCCAGCGGGCGGTTCTGCTCCCGGCTCATAGCGGGTGTTCTCGAGTTCAAGTGGGCCAGAGATCCGTCCATTGACGTCGTCGGTATAGCGCTCACCCCGGAGTCGGTTCACCAGCTCCGCCATCACCCAGAAGCCGGGGCTCGAGTACGCCCATCCTTGACCCGGCTCGAATCCAAGGCCGGTGCCAATCGCCGCGGCGATGTAGTCATCCGGCGTGCGGGTCGCGGCTGGCCCCTCGACAAGATTCGCGGTATCGCTCAAGCCGCCGGTATGGGTGAGCAGGTGCCGCGTGGTGACAGTGCTCTTGCCGTGTGCGCCAAACTCGGGGATGTACGACGCAACGGGTGCATCAAGGTCGAGTAGCCCGTCTTCGGCCAGCATCAGAATCTGAGTCGCCGTGAACGGCTTGGTCACGGAGGTGAGCAGGAACCGGTGACTCAGCTCAGTGGGCCGTGACGTGCCGTCTACGGATACCGCGCCACACGTCGCGAACCAGGTGTTCCCGGCTGCGTCTCCCACCCCGAGCACGCCGCCCGTGATCACGTCGTCCTCGACGAGTCCTTCCAGGTTGCGTTCAGCTAGCGCTAGGCGGGTTGAGTTGAGTCTCAGCAGGCTCACGGGTCCCTTTCGTTGTCGCTGCGGGTCCTCGGCCCGCGGACCTTAGTCGCGCGCCTCGCGCGGCGTCGCTTCGCAGGGTTGAGTGGCGCTCAGGCGGCGAGCACGATACGTTCGTCTCGCACAGCGGCCGAGGAGCGACCATCTTGCACGACCTCAGCTATCGAATATCCGGAGGAATGCGATGCATCTGAGCCCGAAGGAAAACGATCGACTGCTTCTCTTCCTGGCTGCGGAGCTGTCTCGTCGTCGGCGCGCTCGCGGGCTCAAGCTCAACTACCCGGAAGCGCGTGCCCTCATCGCGGATGAGATCTGCGAAGGCGCGCGAGACGGAAAGACTGTCGCGGAGCTCATGGGATTCGGCGCGAGCATTCTTACAACCGACGATGTGCAGCCTGGCGTCGCCAAGTTGATGGGGACGCTCCAGGTCGAGGGAATGTTCCCCGACGGCCAGAAGCTCGTGACCGTTCACGATCCGATCGCACCCGGAATCGAGCCGGTTGACGGCGTCGAACCGGGCGAGCTGAGGCTCGCCGACGGCGACGTCGTACTCAACGAGGGCCGCGAGACGGTCACCGTTGCTGTCACGAACGTGGGCGATCGACCCGTTCAGGTCGGTTCGCACTACCACTTCTTTGAGGTCAACAGTGAGCTCGAGTTTGATCGCGCGCTGAGTTTTGGAATGCGACTGGACATTCCCGCGGGCACGGCCGTTCGGTTCGAGCCCGGCGAGGAGCGCGATGCGCCGCTCGTCGCATTCGGCGGCGAGAGGCGGGTGCACGGTCTAAATCAGCTCACCGAGGGCCCGACGACGCCCGACCGACTCGACGAGGCGCTCGCTCGAGCTGCCGAAGCCGGATTCAGGACCACGAATGGAGGTGACGCCTGATGTCGAGGACACTGACACGGCGAGAGTACGTTGAGCTTTTCGGACCGACCGTGGGCGATCGGGTTCGGCTCGGTGACACCGACCTCTGGGCCGAAGTTGAGCAGGACTACCTGGTAGCGGGAGACGAGTGCGTCTTCGGCGGTGGTAAGACGTTGCGCGACGGGCTGGGCGTTCAGGGCTCGAAGAGGATGGACGATGGCGCCCTCGACTTCGTGATCTCGAATGTTCTCGTGATCGATGCCGCACAGGGCGTGGTGAAGTGCGACATCGGCATCAAGGACGGTCGTATTGCTGGAATCGGCAAGGCGGGCAATCCGGAGATCATGGACGGTGTGCATCCCGATCTGGTGGTTGGAGCGGGCACCGATGTGCGCTCCGCCGAAGGAATGATCGCGACTGCCGGTGGCATTGATGTGCACGTTCACTTCGACAGCGCAGGGCTCTGCGAGGAGGCCATCTCGTCAGGGATCACGACGATGGTCGGTGGGGGCCTTGGCCCTGTCACGGTGGGCATCTGTTCGTCGGGCACAGAGAACCTCGCACGGATGCTTCAGGCAGCCGAGGCCTTTCCTCTGAACTTCGGCTTTCTTTCAAACGGCAGCGCGAACCGCATTGAACCGCTGCTCGAACAGGTTGCCGCTGGTGCCATCGGGCTCAAGATCCACGAGGACTGGGGCGCAATGCCGGCGGTCATCCACGCCGCGCTCGATGCGGCCGATCAGCTTGATGTACAGCTGCAGATTCACACGGACACTCTGAACGAGTCGGGATTCTTCGAACGGACGCTCGATGCCATCGGCGGCCGGACGATTCACACGTATCACTCCGAGGGAGCCGGCGGGGGCCACGCACCCGACATCATCCGCGTTTCGGGTGAGGCGAACTGCCTGCCGTCGTCCACGAATCCAACGAACCCGTTCACCGTTAATACCTTCGATGAGCATCTGGACATGGTCATGGTTTGTCACCATCTCAATCCGCGCGTCCCCGAGGACGTGTCGTTCGCCGAATCGCGCATCAGACGCGAGACCATCGCCGCCGAAGACGTGCTCCACGATCTCGGTGCCATCAGCGTGATCGGCTCCGACTCCCAGGGCATGGGCCGGATCGGTGAGACGATCGCGCGCACCTGGCAGGTCGCCGCACACATGAAGGGCGAGCGGGGCTCGTTGCCCGAGGATCAGGGAACGGGCAACGACAACACGCGCATAAAACGCTACATCGCGAAGTACACGCTGAACGCTGCCAAGATCTTCGGGATCGATCATGAGGTCGGCTCGCT
>JAUXJK010000173.1 GCA_030624785.1 Actinomycetes bacterium | reverse complement strand
GCGGCGGCGGTCGCCCCGCCCACCCGCTGCGGGCCTGTGATTCGGACGAGCCGAAGCTGGTTCAGGCTCGTGTTGTTGTTGGCTTTCTGTCGGTCGTCGCTCGCAAGAAGGCTCTCGTCGTCAAGGCAATCAACCTTCGAGGCCGTCAGATCGACCGAGTCGCTATCCGTCCTTGAAAAGTCTGCCCATCGGTGCCGCCGCCCACGGCTCATCGGGCCATGCTTCAAGAGAGGTGTCGTCCAGCGCGTGCCAGGAGCGAATCCACTCCCTCTTTGGCGTGCCGTCGGGCAGCGCGTCGGGGAATCCATCGACTACGGCCTGGCCGGCCTGACGCCACAGGCGGTTGATCTCTCGCTCGAGGAGTATCGCGCCCTCTCGATAGCCGGCGCTGCGTCTCGGGAGATAGCTGAGATCCATCGGTTCGCCCCACACGACGCAGCACCGGCGGCGGTTGCCGATGACTCGCCACTGGAACGTGTCGATTCCGCACGGAATTACGGGGACGCCTTCCTGGATAGCGATCATGGCACCGCCGGGATGTACCGGGCCCGGATAGCCGAACTCCTGGCGGGTCCCTTCCATGAACATGCCGACGACGTGGCCCTGTTGCAGCAGCCAGCGCGACATTCGGATTGCGTCGCGGTCGTTTTCGCCGCGGCGCACGGAGTATGCACCCGAGTGGCGGAGAAGTTCACCGATGAGCGGCATCTCTAGAAGCTCGAGCTTGGTCATGAAGTAGATCGCGCGTGTTGAGTGCGAAGCGATCAGCGGCGGATCGATCGTGCCAAAATGGTTGGCAGCGATGACGACGCCGCCCTGTTCGGGCATGCGGTCGTTGCCGTAGCCCGCGTTTGGGGCAATCACCCCAACGGCTGGAGGCAGAAAGTGGCGCGCGATCTTCCAGTAGCGCTCTGGATGATGGCCCCACAGGTACCCGATGCCGAGCTCGGTCAGCACGGTGATCCAGTCTAGTAGCTGGCCTGCTGCGTGATCGGGGCGATCTCAGTCCGTACATTGCTGGGGAGGGTGAGGGCAGGCGCTACGCTTTTCCTCCCGAACGAGGACGAGATGCGGCGATACGAACCCGAGCAGATCGAGAAGAAGTGGCAGAACGTGTGGGCGCGCGAAGGCGCGTTCAACGTAGCCAACCCCGAGCCTGCCGATGTGGACGCCGATGTGCCGCGCACCTATGTGCTCGAGATGCTTCCGTACCCCTCTGGCGAGCTCCACATGGGTCATGTCAAGAACTACACGCTTGGCGATGTCGTTGTGCACTTCCGCCGACGCAACGGCGAGAAGGTACTACGGCCCATGGGATACGACGCGTTCGGGCTACCGGCCGAGAACGCGGCAATTCGCGAAGGCGGCCACCCAAGAGCCATTACGGAACGCAATATCGCTGCCATTCGAGCTCAGATGAGACGGATGGGCTGGGCGATCGACTGGGATCGCGAGCTCTCGACACACAATCCCGACTACTACCGTTGGACGCAGTGGCTATTCCTCAAGTTCTACGAGAAGGGTCTCGCTTATCGTCGGGAAGCGCCGGTCAACTGGTGCCCGGTCGATCAAACGGTTCTCGCAAACGAGCAGGTGATCGACGGTTGCTGCGAGCGGTGTGGGGCAGAGGTGGAGCAGAAGAGCCTCGAGCAGTGGTTCTTCAAGATCACCGAGTACGCCGACCGCCTTCTCGACGAGATGGACCTCCTCGAGTCGTGGCCAGAGCGAGTCCTGACGATGCAGCGCAACTGGATCGGCCGATCCCATGGAGCCGAGGTGCGGTTTCGCATCGCGGATCTCGACATCGACGTCCCGGTGTTCACGACGAGGTCAGACACACTGTTTGGCGCCACGTTCTTCGTGCTCGCTCCAGAGCACCCGCTCGTTGCTGAGCTTGTGCAAGGAACAGCGCGCGAGGGCGAGGTCATGGACTACGTTCGTCAAGCTGCGGGCCGAACCACGGTCGAGCGTGCGAGTGCCGAGCGTGAGAAAACAGGCGTTGACACGGGCCGCACGATCACGAATCCCGTAAACGGGGCGGAGCTTCCCATCTGGATCGCGGACTACGTGCTGCTCGAATACGGGACGGGCGCGATCATGGCTGTCCCCGCGCACGACGAGCGTGACCACGAGTTTGCCACGACATTTGGGCTCGAGATCCGACAGGTCGTTGAGCCGGCCGATGGCGCCGCAGTTGAGCTGCCCTATACGGACAAGTCGACCGATGCGCGCGCGCTCAACTCTGCAGAGTTCTCCGGGCTTCCTATACCCGAGGCGATCGACGGCATCACGGCGTGGTTAGAGGAACGAAGTCTCGGCGAGGCGACGGTTCACTATCGCCTTCGCGACTGGCTGCTTTCACGGCAGCGCTACTGGGGTTGTCCGATACCGATCGTGCATTGTGAGTCGTGCGGCACGGTGCCTGTCCCCATGGATGAGTTGCCGGTGTTGCTTCCCGAGATCGAGGACTATGTGCCCAAGGGGCGCTCGCCGCTTGCAGCCGCCGAGGACTGGGTCGCCACGAGTTGCCCGGCATGTGGCGCCGAGGCTCGTCGTGAGACCGACACGATGGATACGTTCGTCGACTCGTCGTGGTACTTCCTGCGTTACGCGGACGCTCACTGCGACACGCTCCCTGTGCGTCGCGAGATCGTCGACTACTGGGCGCCGATCAACCAGTACATCGGTGGGGTCGAGCACGCGATTCTGCACCTCATGTATGCGCGGTTCTTCACGAAGGTGATGAACGATCTCGACCTCGTTGGATTTCGCGAGCCGTTCCTGCGTCTCTTCACGCAGGGGATGATCTATCGCGACGGGGCAAAGATGTCCAAGTCCAAAGGCAATGTCGTGCCGCCTGACGCACTGATCGACGAGTTCGGCGCCGACGCGCTACGCCTGTACATCCTGTTCATGGGGCCAGCCGAGGATGATGTCGAGTGGCAGGATTCGGGCATCGAAGGCACGAGTCGCTTTCTCGGCCGCCTGTGGCGGGTCGTGCACGAGGTCGTCGACTCGGAGTCTGCCGGACGAGCCTCGGTCGCATCGGAAGGGCCGCTCTTTCACACGGCGCACGAGACAATCGCCAAGGTCAGCGATGACCTGGGACGCCGGTTCCAGTTCAACACGCCCGTGGCTTCGGTCATGGCGCTCGTGAACGAGATCTCGAAAGCACCCGATTCTCCTGGCGCCAGATTCGCGTGCGAGACCGCGGTGAGCCTGATTCAGCCGTACGCGCCCCACGTTGCCGAAGAGCTGTGGGAACGACTCGGGCACGAGCGGCTCTGGGAGCACTCGTGGCCGGCCGCAGATGCTTCGATGTTGGAGCACGACACATTCGAGCTCGTCGTACAGGTCAACGGCAAGGTGAGAGATCGTGCGCACGTGGCGACGGGCCTGGACAAGGATGCCCTGGTGTCGATGGCGATCTCGCTGCCGAAGGTGCAGTCCCATCTCGAGGGCCGCGAGGTGAGGAAGACGATTGTGGTGCCCGACAAGCTCGTCAACATCGTCGTCGGCTAGAACTCTGTCGCTGAGTGCATGCCGAATTAGGCGCGGTCTTGGCATAGTTGGCGTCGGTTGCGGCACGCCGTCGTCGGCAAGCTCGCTGCATGGGCATGCCGAGCGTCTCGCGTCGTCAGGCGATGGCGTACGGAGTAGTGATCTTGGCCTTGCTGGTACTCGTAGGGCGCTCAGTCGTGGGCACCGAATCAAAGAGCGGTCCTGCCGCGCCCGAAGCGACGGAATCACTCAGCTTGGTCAGCGATCAGCTCGCTGCCGAGCCGAATGCTGATCGCGTTCTTGTCCATGTAGCAGGTGCGGTTCGAGAGCCCGGAGTCTACGAACTCGAGGCTGGTAGTCGTGTCAGCGACGCTGTCGAGCGCGCGGGCGGGCCGAGGGTGCGAGCCTGGCTCGAGAGCATCAATCTCGCGGCCCAACTCGTCGATGGGCAACAGGTGCTCGTGCCGCTTCGGCCAACAGCGGCGCGAGAGTCGACGGGGGTGGGCGCAGGTGGCCCACCGCTCACACCGGGAGCGTCTGACGGGTCGCCTGCAGGCGCGGCGACGATCGGGCCGATCTCGTTGAGTACGGCTAGCGCCGCTGAGCTTGAGCGACTTCCAGGGGTTGGCCCGGTCACGGCGGAGAAAATCGTCGCTCACCGAAACGAGCACGGCCCTTTCCGGTCCGCGGATGAACTCACAGCGATCTCGGGCATCGGTCCTGCACGTGTCGATGCCATCCGCGATCTCGTGGCACCCTGAGGAGACGCGTCGCTGCACATCGATCGACTGAGGGCCGCTGCCGATCGTCTCGCGGAGGTTCCGGCGCCGCACATTCTGACGAGCGCATTCGCGGCGGGCCTGGGTGGTGCTCTGGTCATTCGACCCCCGGCCTTGCTCGGCGCGATCTGCGTCGTCGTCGTCTTTGGCGTGGCCGTATGGAGCGAGAGGAGTCGGGTGGCTCTCCTAGCTGCGGGCCTCCTGCTTGCTGGCCTCACATGGGGAGCGGTGCGGCTCGATGAGTCTGACAGCAGCTTGCTCGCAACCAGAATCGGCGATGTCGGCCAGGTGGTCGTTGAGGTCAGCTCGCCTGTGCGAACGGGTTCGACCCAGTTGCGGATGTTCGTTCGGGTTCGAGACTTCGATGGCGAGGTGGTCAACGAGGTCGCGCAGCTAGAGGCCCCCCTCGCGGTGGGGCGGCCTCGGCGTGGCGACGTGCTTGCCGCCTTGGTGAAGGTCGTCGCTCCGGAGGGGCCTCGAGAAACCGGTGAGAGCCGATCGTTTGACGAATCGGCCTACCTCGCGCGAAATGGAATTCAGGTGGTGCTCGAGGCGCCCTGGTTCAGCGTGGTGGGCTCGCGCGGCGGGGTCGCTGGCGTGAGTGATCGCGTCAGGCGCTTTCTCGCAGCCGGCATGGGGGAGGGCATGAACGAGAGCCAACGAGCTCTGGTGAGAGGGGTCGTGCTTGGCGAGGACGAGGCGCTCGACACGGATCTGCTCGACGACTTTCGAGACTCCGGCCTCTTCCATCTACTCGCGGTATCTGGCCAGAACGTCGCGTACGTCGTGGCCGGCACGCTTTTGGTCGCGTGGATCGCCGGCGTTCCCGGGATTGCTGGTCAACTTCTCGCAATTCTGGCCATCGCCGCGTATGTAGGAGCGGTCGGTTGGCAGCCCTCGGTTGCGCGCGCCGGCGTTGTCGGGACGCTCGCGTGCCTGG
>JAUXJK010000185.1 GCA_030624785.1 Actinomycetes bacterium | reverse complement strand
CGTCAGGTGTATCCCGTCGCTTCGATCAGCCGGCCACTTGTTCGTTCTCGCCAGCATCATCGCTCTGGTGCTCACCGCGTGCGGCGGGTCAGATGCTAGGAGCACCGCTCCAATTGAGCCCGCAGGTAGTCCAGTCGCACCCGAGATGGTGCCTCCGCAGGTTCCAGAGAGCGGGCAGGCCGACGAGCCACCAACCGAGACCTCGGGCGCGGCACCTCAGCCAGCTCAACCTGACACCACGCCCGTCGACCCGCCAGGCCTCGAATCAGTTGTTCTCGTCGAGATCGCATTTCTCGAGCAGCCGCTCGACCTGACCACACGCGCCGGCGACCCGCGGTTGTACGTGGCGCAGAAGGGCGGCATCGTGAGAGTCATCGAAGCTGATGGCACCGTCGCAAGCGATGCGTTTCTCGACTTGAGGGATCGCGTCTCCACCGAGAGCGAGCGTGGGCTCCTGGGGATCACGTTCGCTCCGGATGGCGAGCGCCTTTACGCCCACTTCTCAGACACGAGCGGCGACGGGCATCTCACATCGTGGGCCGTAAGCGACGCTGGAATCGACCTAGCGAGCGAGATCGACCACCTGGTGGTCGCGCAGCCATTCAGCAACCACAACGGGGGTCGCATCACATTCGGTCCGGACGACTTCCTGTACTGGGGTCTCGGCGATGGTGGCTCCGGCGGTGATCCGGAGGACAACGGCCAGAATCGCGGCACGCTGCTTGGAAGTGTCCTTCGCATCGACCCGCTCGCCGATGCGGATGTGCCGTATCGAGTACCTCCCGACAACCCGTTCGTTGGTGATGGCGACGCCCGCGACGAGATCTGGATCTGGGGTCTGCGCAATCCCTGGAAGTTCTCGTTCGATACCGAGGGCGGCATCTGGATTGGAGACGTTGGTCAGAGTTCGCTCGAGGAGGTCGACTACCTGCCCGCGGGTGCGGCTGCGGGCGCCAACCTTGGCTGGAACGGCTTCGAAGGAACCGCACGATTCGACGGAGACCCACCGCCCGACACGGTTCCACCCGTGTTCGAGTACGACCACGACACCGGTGTATCGATCACTGGCGGCTTCGTCTATCGAGGCGAGGCGATTCCAGCTCTTCGGGGCGCGTACGTGTTCGGCGACTTCAGCGCCGGTTTCGTAGCGGCGTTGACGCAGAACGGCGACGCCTGGAGCGCGCAACTGTTGCCTGTCGAAGTTCCGCAGCTTGCCTCGTTCGCTGAGGATCAGAGCGGCGAGCTGTACGCGCTCAGCCTCTCCGGTTCCGTGTTCCGGTTCGCCTCAGGCTGACCCGCACGAGTACCCTCCCGTCGCGTGAGGAAGATTCCGTGGGCAGTAGGCCCCGCGTCGTGAGCGCGGTCGAGGTTAGTGGCCTGCGCAAGTCATACGGCTCAGACGATGTGCTCCATGGAATCGACTTGGTGATTCCCGAGGGCGAGGTGTTTGCGCTGCTCGGACCGAACGGTGCCGGGAAGACCACGACGATCGAGATCCTGGAGGGATACCGCGAACGCGACGACGGCGACGTAGCCGTACTCGGCGTCGATCCAGCAAAGGGGGACGCGTCGTTCCGGGCCCGCATCGGCATCGTACTGCAATCGAGTGCGGTCTATCCACGCCTGCGCGTCGACCAGATGATGCGGCTCTTCGCCGGCTACTACCCGAATCCGCGCGATATCAACGAGCTCCTCGAACTCGTCGGCCTTGCCGACCGTATTCGCGACCGCGTTCGGACGCTGTCCGGCGGGCAGAAGCGCCGCCTCGATCTCGCGCTCGCACTCGTGGGCGATCCAGAGTTGATCTTCCTTGATGAACCAACGACGGGCTTCGACCCAGAGGCGCGCCGCCGTGCCTGGACGACGATCTCCGATCTGCGCCAGCTCGGCAAGACGATTCTCCTGACCACCCACTACCTGGACGAGGCCCACCATCTCGCGGACCGAATTGCAATTCTCCGAAAAGGGAAGATCGCTGCGGAAGGAACGCCGGCAGAACTCCTGTCGGAGACGGAATTGACCGAGATCCGCTACCGACGCGACGGCGAGATCGTTGTCGTCCAGACGCGGACTCCAACCGCGACGCTCAACGAGCTCACATCCGAGGCGATTGCCCAGGGTGTGGAGCTCGAAGGTCTCGAGGTTCGCCGACCCTCACTCGAGGACTTCTACCTCAACCTGGTCGAGGACGACTGATGCCGCGCCTCTTTTTTCACGAGCTCCGAAGCCAGCAGCTGCTGTTCTGGCGCAACTACGAGGCGGCGTTCTTCACGTTTGCGTTGCCGATTATCTTCCTCGTACTGCTGGGAGCGGTCTACGGGGACTCAGAGATCGATGGCATCAGCGGATCGACGTTCCTGCTTGCCGGAATGATCGGCTATGCCGTGGCTTCGAGCGCCTTCGCCGGGCTCGGGATCACGCTCGTGATCAGGCGGGAGTCTGGCGTGCTCAAGCGCGTACGAGGAGCCCCGATCCCGCCGGCTGTTCACCTGAGCGGCGTCATCGCCTCAACGCTGATCGTGGTCGCCATCAGTGTGGTCGTTCAGGTGCTCATCGGGCACTTTGCATTTGACGCAGACTGGCCCAGCTCGCCGATCTCGTTTGTCGTTGAGCTCCTGATTGGAGCAGCCGTCTTCGCAGCTCTTGGCCTGGCAATCACGGGCCTGATCAAGAGCCAGGAAGGATCTTCAGCGGTTGTCAATGCCATCTATCTGCCGATGGCGTTCCTCTCGGGCGCCTTCTTCTCAACCAGCTCCATGCCGGCGTTTCTCGAGGCGATCGCCAACGTGCTGCCGCTGACGTACCTCCTCCGCATGCTTCGCGGCTCGTTTGTGGAGGGCGATACGATCGCCGACCATGGAACCAACATCGCGGTCTTGCTGGCGTGGGGCGTGGCGGGGCTGATCTTCGCCCTTCGTAGGTTCCGATGGGAGCCCCAAGAGGCGTGAGCGCGACCCCACCACGACCGGCTCGCGTGGGTGAGCTCGCGCCGTCGTTTTCGCTGCCCGACTCAACCGGTGCTCTGCGCACGAGCGAGGAGTTTCTGGGCCAACCACTCGCTGTCGTGATGACGCGCCATGTCCACTGACTGCCGTGTCAGGTGCATCTCGTTGAGGTGCAGAACGAGCTCGCTCCGATCGAGGACGTCAGAATGGTCGCGGTCATGCCCGGAGCGGTGGAGTTGCTGGCGGCGGTCTCCGAACACCTGAGTTTGACGATTCCCGTCCTTTCCGATCCGGACTGGACGCTGCACCGACGCTACGGAATGAAGCGCGGCACGCGACGCGAGATCTTCCTCTCGATCGCGACATGGAAGGCGTACGCGCGCTTGTTTCGAAGCTGGAACGTTCGCAGGCCAAGCGAGGACGTCTTCCAGCTCGGCGGAACCGTGATCGTTGATGGGAACGGTCAGATCGTCTGGCTTCACCGTGGCGCGAGTCCCGCTGACTATGCCGATCCTGCACAGCTTGTGAGCGCCATCGAGTCGCTCCGCGGGGCTCGCCCCTGACATGCTCCTCTGCTGCGAAGGGCGAACTAGACTCAACGGGCGGTGGTAATTGAGCTCCTCTATCGGCGATTCCCGCCAACTCACTGCTAATCGTCCTATTCTGGCCTCGTAGCTCGACGATACGTCCACGAAGATCATGTGTCCGTACTTGCTGTGGTAGGTCAGGGGTACTCGCGTCGTGTCGTGATCGCCGTTTCGGATCAACCCGGCGACGGCTCTGCGGACTGCAAGCAGGTCGAAGGACTTGCCATTAGCCTTCCCATCAGCCGTACCGTTTCGCCGATCACGACGAGCGCGGGCGGGTCGAACTCGTTCACCGCAGGTGTGAGCTCGACGAGCGGAGCCTCCACGACCGCCTGGTTCGGAAGCGTGCCGCGCGAGATGATGGCGGCCGGTGTCAGCGGATCCTTGCCACTAGCGATGAGCCCGTCAACCAGCGCCTCCGTGTTCGCCAGACCCATGAAGAAGACGAGGGTGCCGGGCGCTCGTGCGAGCCAGTCGAAGTCGAGTTCGTTGGTGTGTGCAGTGACGGCCGTTACCTGGGAGGCGATACCGCGGTGTGTGACGGGAATGCCGACGGCGCCGGGGACAGCGGCGAGCGCCGACACACCGGGTACCACCTCGAATGCGACGCAGGCTTCGGCGAGTGCGAGGGCCTCTTCGCCGCCGCGTCCGAAGACGAATGGGTCGCCGCCCTTCAGTCGCACAACGTCAAGGCCGGCGCGTCCATAGGCGATAAGGAGCTCATTGATCTCGTTCTGATTGAGGCCGCGTCTGTCGATTCGAAGCGCTGACTCCGGCGACTCGTCAACCAACTCGGGGGCAACTAGCCGGTCGTAGACCAGCACGTCGGTAGAGCGGATCAGCTCGAGTCCGCGGGCGGTGATCAGGCCTGGATCGCCGGGCCCGGCTCCGACCAGATAGACGCTCATGACAGTGCCTCTTCGACGAGGGCTTGGAAGTAGTCGCGGCGCTCTTCGTAGGTTGAGAACGTGCGTTTGGCCCAGGGGCGCAGATCGCGTAGACGCCGTGCGAGTTCTGCATGCTCCGGAGTCACGACGCGAGCAATATCGGCGCGGAGTCGTTGAGCGAGGGCCGGGGAGGCTCCGCTTGTGGAGACGGCGACGAGTATCAGGTCCTCGCGATGGATCGCCGGCAGTATGAAACTGCAGAGTTCTGGGACATCGGCGACGTTGCAGAACAGGCCGCGCTCTTCGGCGTCGGCGTAGATTTGTTCGTTGACATCGTTGTCGGCTGTCGCCGCTATTGCGAGCATCTGGCCGTCGAGGTCGCTGGCCCGGTAGCAGCGCTCGACCACCCGCACGTCGAGGGCTCGCACCTCCGGTGCCACCTCCGGCGCCACGACAACGACATCGGCGCCGGCTCGCAGGAGCCCCTCTGTTTTCTCAAGGCCGACGGCCCCGCCGCCCACGACGAGAGCGCTGCGTCCGTCGATGTTCAGGCAGGCCATGTAATAGCGGGGCCCGTCCGCTGCATTGGTCCCCACGCGATGGCCTAGACGCCAACCGAGTGG
>JAUXJK010000261.1 GCA_030624785.1 Actinomycetes bacterium | reverse complement strand
GCCAGGCGCTCGAATGAGGATCCCTTCTGCGAGCCGCCAAGAATCACACGCGCTCGCGGAAATGCCTTGAGCGCCCGCTCCGCTGCCTCGGGGTTTGTGGCCTTGGAATCGTTGATGTAGCGGACACCGTTGGGCGCACCGACAGCCTCCAGGCGGTGCGGAAGCCCGGGAAACGATGCTAGGGCTGCACCGATCGCGTTGTCTGGCACCCCCATTGCGCGCGCGGCCAGGGCCGCTGCTGCCGAGTTCTCACGGTTGTGCACTCCCGAAAGTCGCGGAACGTGAGGTAGCTCGTCCAGAGCCGCGAACTCAAGCCGGCGGCCACGCCCAGAGATGGTCCCGAAACCTTGCGGCACGACCGATACGTCTTCCTCAATCTGGTTTTCAAAAATGCGCAGCTTCGCTTCTCGATAGGCCTCAAGATTCTTGTGGCGATCAAGATGATCAGGCGTGATGTTGAGCAGCACAGCGACGCGAGCCCGGAAGAGATCGATGTCTTCGAGCTGAAAGCTTGAAAGTTCGCAAACAACCCACGCCTCGGGATCGTCGTCGGGCTCGAGCGACGTCAGGGGTCGACCAACGTTGCCGACAACCGCGGCTTCTCGCCCACTCGCGCGCACCATCTCGCCGAGCAACTCGCACGTTGTTGTCTTGCCGTTCGTTCCGGTCACACCCGCGATCGGTTGCGGCAGCAGCCGCCCGCCGAGTTCGACCTCGCTCCAGATAGGAACGCCGGCGCGGCGCGCTTGCGTGGTGAGCAACTCATTCGCAGGAACTCCAGGACTCTTCACAACGACCTCTACACCCTCCAGAGCGGCAGGACTGACCCTGCCGCCGAGATGCACTTCGACACCAGCCTCGGCAAGCCTTCCGACATCACGCTCGACATCGGAGTCGACGCCGACTACTTCGCAGCCGGCCGCGCGAAGCGCAAGAGCAGCTGAGCTACCGGATCTCGCCAGCCCGACTACCAGCGCACGCGAGAGACCGAGGGAGCCGCGGGCCGACACTACTGGGCGAAGTTCTCGAAGTAGCGGTAGTACAAGACGAACGCACAGGCGCAGAGAATCAGCCCGAAGATCCAGAAGCGCACCATGATGCGCGCTTCCGACCATGCCTTCATCTCGAAGTGATGATGAATCGGCGCCATCAGAAAGATACGCCTTCCGAAGTACCGAAAACTTGCGACCTGCAGAATCACTGAAAGCGATTCGATCAGGAACACGCCGCCAATCAGGACTAGGAGGATCTCGGTCTTCGTCACGATCGCGAATCCGGCGACAGCTCCGCCCAGGCCCATGGAGCCGGTATCACCCATGAACACCTGCGCCGGGTAGGCGTTGTACCAGAGAAACCCGACAAGTCCTCCGATCAGTGCAGCCCCCAGAATCGCCAGATCAAGGTCCACCGCGCTTCCACTCACGCCGCCACCGCCCGCGATCCAGGCGACCACGCTCATGGCGGTAAAGGTGAATAGAGAAATGGCAACCGTTCCAGCCGCGAGGCCATCGAGGCCGTCAGTCAGGTTCACGCCATTTGCTGCTCCCGCGATCATCAAAAAGAGAAACCCGTACCAAAACCACGACAGCGGAACGTCCACGTCGACGACCGGCAGATAGATGCTCGTCTTGAACCCACGGTCGTACGTGACTACCGCGACGACGAACGTGATCAATGCGAGAAGCAGCATCTTCCAACGCCCTGAGAGCCCGAGCGATCGTCGCCGCGTGAGCTTCGTCCAGTCGTCCGCAAAGCCGATAGCGGCAGAACCCAGCGTGACGAAGAAAACGGTCAACGCCTCGACCGTCCTGTCCGACAGGATCAGAAATGGCACGGCTGCAGACACCATGATCAGCAGCCCACCCATCGTTGGCGTACCCCGCTTAGCCTGATGATGTTCGGGGCCCTCAGCTCTGATCTGTTGGCCGAATTCGTTGGAACGCAGAAACCCGATGAACTTCGGACCAAGGCCGATGGAGATGACCATCGCAATGATTCCCGAGAGTAGAACCTGGTCCATGCGCTAGCCGCTACACCGCGAACGTCTGGAGGGCATCGGCCACCTTCTCAAGCCCATTCGCGCGAGACGCCTTGACGAGAACGCAGTCACCTGGCTCGAGCCGCATCCGCAGCAAGCCAATCGCATCGTCTGTTGTCTCGACAAGGTCAACTATCGAGGCGCCCCCAGCGCTTGCGATTCCTTCAGAGTAGTCCTCAGCGTACTCACCGATTGCGATCACCACATCGACGCCGTGGTGCGCCAGCATCGCTCCAATCTCCCGATGATAGAGGGCCGATTCCTCGCCGAGCTCCGCCATCCCACCGATCACGGCAACGCGTCTCCGAGCACCCGCCCGCTCCACCAGATGCCGTATCGCCGCCTTCATCGAAAGCGGATTCGCGTTGTAGGAGTCGTTGAGCAGGAGACCGCCCGAGCGTAGTTGCACCTCTTGACCACGCAATGGCGACAGCTCGACGGTGTCAGCACCCATGCCGATCCCGTCCAGCGGCAACCCGAGAGCGTGGTAGACGCCAACGGCTGCAAGCGCATTCTCAACATTGTGCCGCCCCGTAAAGTTGAACTTGAGCTCGACGCTCATACCCTCAACGTCAACTTGAGCGATAGATCCATGGGTGGCCGTCTCCAGCTCGACCAACTCAATATCGCCGCCGGCCCCGAACGTCAAAGTCCGAGCTTTCGATGATGGCAGATACTGCTCAAGTCTTTCTTCGTTTGCCGGCACGATCGCGACGCCGCGATCTGGGAGATGCGAGAGCATTTCGGCCTTGCCCTTCGCAACGTCCTTCACCGAGCCCAGCAACTCGAGATGGGCCGGTCCGATACTCGTGATCACGCCGATATCGGGCCGAGCGATACGACACAGCTCGTCGACCTGACCGAGTCCGCGCATGCCCATTTCGAGGATGATGAGTTCAGTCTCATCATCAGCGCGACAAAGCGTAAGCGGCAGGCCGACCTCGTTGTTGTAGCTCGCCTCTGCGGCAACGAGCGTACGATGCTGCCGACACAGCGCCGCTGTGATGTCTTTCGTCGTCGTCTTCCCGACCGATCCGGTGATTGCGACAACCGTGGCGCCGACTCGCGACCGAATGACCGAGGCCAATGCTGCCAATGCCGCGTGCGCGTCGTGGGGCTCAAGCGTCGCCGCGGCACCCTGTTCTCGAGCCGCGTCAAGGTAGTCGGCTCCCCCCTTCCCGGCAGCAACGAATAAGTCTCCGGCCTGCACTCGACGGCTGTCGATCTCCACCCCAACGATCGCCTCGAGGCCAGCACGCGTCCAGAGTTTTCCGAGCGATAGGCTCGCGAGGTCTTCGAAACTAAGCTCGATCACGAACTGCTCCGCCCTTCTCTCTCGAGAACCGCAGACGCTATCTCGCGATCGTCGAATGGAGTCACGGTCCCGTCGATCTCCTGACCCGTCTCGTGCCCCTTGCCCGCGAGAATGACCACGTCGCCGGGCGCGGCAAGCCCGATCGCGTGTTCGATCGCCGTGCCGCGGTCGATCTCGACGTGACTAGGCCCGACGATGCCGTCCAGGATGTCTTCGATGATTGCCTCTGCTCGTTCGCTGCGAGGATTGTCCGACGTAACAATGACGTGATCGGCCAACTCGCTCGCAGTCTCTCCCATCGGCGCCCGCTTTGAAGTGTCGCGCTCTCCTCCGCACCCGAACAGACAGATGAGAGATCCATCGCAAATGGCGCGAGCCGAACGCAGAACCGTCGCCAGGGCATCGGGAGTATGCGCGTAGTCCACGATCACCGTGAACGGTCGGTCGTGTTTGATCGCCTCAAACCGTCCAGGTACGCCCTTCACGTGTTCGAGTCCGCGCTTTGTCATGTC
>JAUXJK010000340.1 GCA_030624785.1 Actinomycetes bacterium | reverse complement strand
GCGTTACTGGCAGCGTGGCTGCCGGTTGTATCTTGCCGGTCGATGTCTTGACGAAATCGGCTCCCGCAGCCATCGCGAGCAGCGATGCCCGCCGCACGTTGTCGTAGGTCGCCAGCTCGCCGGTCTCGAGGATCACCTTGAGATGGGCATCGCCGCACGCTTCCTTGACTCGTGCGATCTCGTCGTAGACCGTGCCGTAGTTGCCGGCTAGAAAAGCTCCGCGATCGATCACCATGTCGATCTCATCGGCGCCCTGAGCGGCGACCCAGCGTGTCTCCTCAAGCCTGAGCGACAGTGGCGACTGGCCCGAGGGAAACGCAGTCGCAACGGAGCAAACCTTGACGCTGCTGCCATCGACGCCTGCGCGCGCGTATGGAACGAGGGAGGGGTACACGCAGACGGCAGCTGCAGGTGGAACGCTCGGATCCTCGGGATCGGGGCGACGTGCCTTTGCGCACAGCGCCGCGATCTTTCCCGGCGTGTCCTGGCCCTCGAGTGTTGTGAGGTCACACATCCGGATCGCCGTGTCGAGCGCCTGAAGCTTCGACTCTCGCTTGATCGAACGTGACGCCAGCGCCGCGGCACGAGCCTCGACGCCGACTTGATCGACGGAGCCGATTCGTGGCAGACGAACCTCAACGGGAAGGTCGAATCCAGCCGGTAGCGCGGGCGACTGTGTCATCGACTCAGTCTAACTGGGCGGATCTGGCGACTACCTCACTCGGGCACGAAGCAGGTGTTTCTACACCTTGCCGGTGGAGGTCTTTGGCAACGTTTCGAACCGGATCTCGCGAGGGCACTTGAAGCTCGCGAGGTGCTCGCGGCAGTGGGCAATGAGCTCGTCCGCGGATACCGTCGCGTCGTCGCGCAACTCGACGAACGCGCAGGGCGACTCTCCCCAGCGCTCATCCGGCTTGGCAACCACCGCGGCGGCCGCGCCGGCCGCATGCCGGTAGAGGGCGTTCACGACCTCGATCGACGAGATGTTCTCGCCGCCCGAGATGATGATGTCCTTGGAGCGATCCTTGAGCTCGATGTAGCCATCTGGATGCCACACACCGAGGTCGCCCGTGTGCAACCAGCCACCCGAGAAGGCCTCAGCGGTGGCTTCCGCGTCCTTGAAGTAGCCCTTCATCGCGATGTTGCCCCGGAACATCACCTCGCCAATCGTCCTGCCATCTCGTGGCACGGGGGCCATTGTCTCGGGCGCGGCGACCATGACGTCTTCCTCGACGGGGTTGCGAACGCCCTGCCGGGCCTTGCGTTGGGCGAGCTGGTCGGGCGTGAGGTCAACCCAATCTTCCTGAGGCGCGCACACCATCGCGGGTCCGTAGGTCTCGGTGAGGCCGTAGACGTGCGTGACGTCGAAGCCCTTCTCACTCATTCCGGTGAGAATTGCCGACGGGGGAGGGGCGGCTGCCGTCATCATCTTGACGTCGTGCTCGAATGAACTCTGCATCTCGGGTGTCCCTTCGAGCAGGAGTTGCATGACGATCGGCGCTCCGCATAGGTGTGTCACGCTATGGGCCGCGATGGCCTCGTACATGGCTTTGGTCTCGACACGTCGCAAGCAGACGTTCGTGCCGCCGAGAGCCGCGATCGTCCAGGTGAAACACCAGCCATTGCAGTGGAACATGGGAAGCGTCCAGAGATACGTCGGATGATTTGAGAGGCCCCAGGTGACAGCGTTGCCAAGGGCATTCAAGTAGGCGCCGCGATGGTGGTAGACGACACCTTTGGGCGTGCCGGTCGTACCCGAGGTGTAGTTGAGGCTGATGGCGTTCCACTCGTCGCTTGGCGGTCGCCATTGGAACGAGGGGTCGGCGGCAGCGAGAGCGTCCTCGTACTCGATCTGGCCGATCCGCTCGCCTTCGGTCGCCAGCGCGTCGTCGATGTCGATGACCTGCACGTTCCGATCACATGCGTCAAGTGCCTGAGCGGCGAGCTCCGACAGTTCGCGATCCACGAGCAGCACCTTGGCGTCCCCGTGCTCGAGGATCTGCGTCACAGTTGGAGCATCCAGCCGCGTATTGATCGCGTTGAGAACGCCGCCTGCGATTGGCACGCCGAAGTGCGCTTCGAGAAGCGCGGGCGTGTTTGGCGCGAGAACAGCGACGGTGTCGCCGTCGCTGATTCCCAGCGCATGCAGGGCGCCTGCAAGGCGCGTGCATCTCTCGGCGGTCTCGCGCCATGTCCACGTCATCTCCCCGTGCACGACCGACGGACGATCGCCGAAGACATCGGCCGTCCTCTTCAGGAAGGAGATCGGCGAGAGCGGCACGTAGTTGGCTTCCGAGGGCGGAAGCGGCGGAATGCTGGGGTCCGTGGGTCTCGAGGTCAAGGGTCGGCCGGAGCTCGCGTGCTGACGCGGCCAGTGTAGGCCGAGGAGGGTTGACAACCACAGAACGGCCCAGGCGGGTTGCAAACCTCGGGACTGGGACGACAGTTCGCTGTTCGGCTGCATCGTCCGCGTGTTCCTGGCAAGATCCTGCCGATGTCTGCGCTAATCACCTGCGAGATCGAAGGACGACTCGGGATCGTGACGTTGACGTGCCCGCCTGTCAACGCGCTCACGGTGGCGATGGTGGACGAGCTGCGTCAGGCGCAAGACGAGCTGACCGCGGCTGGTGTGTCAGTCGTGGTCATCCGCTCTGACGTGCCCAAGTTCTTCGTGGCGGGCGCCGACCTGACGCTGCTTGGCGAAGCCGAGGCGGGTGGATTCGCGGAATACGTCGACCATCTGAGATCAACGATCGAACGATTTGCCGAGGCGCCCTATCTCACAATCGCGGCGATCGACGGGCATGCGCTTGGCGGCGGGCTCGAGCTTGCCCTTGCATGCACGATGCGCGTCGCAGGTTCTCGCGCGAGCGTTGGTCTGCCCGAGATCAAGCTCGGGGTGCTCCCTGGCGCAGGCGGTACCCAGCGTCTTGCCCGGCTTGTCTCGCGTGGCAACGCACTCGAACTGCTTCTGACCG
>JAUXJK010000307.1 GCA_030624785.1 Actinomycetes bacterium | reverse complement strand
GTCACTCACACCGTCAGTGCTCCCGGGTCGGTGCGCCGCGGTCTGGCTCCGGAAATGACTGAGCCCGTCTCGCCGGATGGTCACAGCTGGGACGGGCTCGTCAGTGCCGGTGGAGTGTGGGAGGAGAGAAGCCGGCAAACACAACATCGATGATTGCGCCCCTCGGGGCATCACCCCGCAGGGTGAACCTTCCTCACCCGTTCAGAGCTAGTCCTGAATACGCGCGATCAGCTCGCGCCGCCGCATGACCCGCACCGACACGCCAGCCAGCCTTACCTCATAGCCCGCATTGGACGGAAACAGCACCTTGTCGCCTGGATCGATCCCATGAGCGTCGGGCCCGGCCGTGGTGACGATCCCTGAACGCGACCCAGCCTCGGAGCTAGCTGGAATAATGAGTCCAGCTCGGGTCTCGGCTTCCTCGTCAACGGGTTCGATCACGACGTAGTCGTCAAGAGGCTCAAGTGACACGCGAGGCATGATTGTTGTCTCTTCCATTGAAATAGATTGTACGATCGCAACTATGGGCGCTGCTCGCCCGTCTAAATACTGTGCGGAAAGTTGTAGTCACCGGTGTCGGCGCCGTCACGCCCGTAGGGCAGACGATGGCCGAGACATGGCATGGCCTCCTCGAGGGTCGCAGCGGCGTTGATTTCATCAAGACGTTCGATGCGAGCGACTATCCCGTCTCGATCGCGGGCGAGGTTCACGATTTCGCTCTCGGTGACCTGATACCGCCCAAAGAGGCCAAGCGCCTCGACAGATTCATTCTTTTCGCCCGCAAGGCTGCCGAAGAGGCACTCGGAGACATTCGCCTCGACGGGTACGCGCCCGAGCGAGCCGGAGTCGTCCTTGGATCGTGCGTCGGTGGCTTTCACGACCTGATGCGACAGACAGAGATCGTGCGAGAGCGCGGACCCGATCGCGTATCGCCGTGGTTTCTTCCCAACATGCTTGTCGACTCGGCCAGCGGTCAACTTGCGATCTCGCTAGGCATGACCGGCCCGAACTACGCCGTCGTCTCGGCCTGCGCCACCGGGTCACACGCCATCTCAGAGGCAGTACACGTCATCAGGCGTGGCGACGCCGATGTGATGCTCGCGGGCGGCACCGAAGCCTGCATCCACCCGGTGATCCTCGCCGGGTTCTGCGCCATGCGGGGCCTCGCACAGGAGTCTTCTGATCCCACGCGCGCGAGCCGACCATTCGATCTCACGCGCGCCGGCTTCGTGATGGCGGAAGGCGCCGGCATCGTGATGCTCGAAGAGATCGAAGCTGCCAAGGCGCGTGGAGCGACCATCTACGCAGAGGTTCTCGGCGCAGGAAGCTCGAATGACGCGTACCACATGGCCGCGCCCGAGCCCGACGGCGACGGCGTCGCACTGATGATGAAAGTCGCGCTCGAGAGCTCAGGCGTCCAACGTGAGCGAGTTGGATACATCAACGCCCACGGCACATCAACACCGCTAGGCGACGCCGCAGAGACCAAAGCAATTCGCGAGGTCTTCGGCAAGTACGCGTACGACCTGGCCGTCTCGTCCACCAAGTCGATGACCGGCCACATGTTTGGAGCTGCAGGCGCTGTAGAAGCCATCGTGTGCGCGCTCGCGATTCACCATGGCGTGCTGCCACCAACGATCAACTACGTCACGCCAGACCCGGAATGCGACCTCGACTACGTGCCCAACGTCGCGCGCGAGGTCGAGATCGACGTTGCTCTGTCGAACGCAATGGGTCTCGGCGGCCACAACGGCTGCCTGCTGCTCGGCCGCAGCGAGTAGCTAGTCGCTCAGACCCTCGAAGGTCTCGACGCAGAGATCCTTGATCGACGTCAGCACGATGTCCGCCCGGGAAAGCGCTTCCTGTCGGGGAGCGAACGCGCTGTTTGGCAATGCCACCACGCGCATCCCGGCATTGGCCGCGGCAAGGATCCCGTTCGAAGAGTCCTCAACCGCCGCGCAGGCCTCCGGCTTCACTCCGAGACCGGCCGCAGCCGCGAGGTAAACGTCCGGTTCGGGTTTACCCCTGCTGACCTCCTCCGAGGAGACCGTGGCGCGAAAACAGACCTCCAGCCCGGTCAGCTCCAGCACGAGGTCGATGAGCGGCCGGTTCGACGACGACGCGACAGCGAGCGGCCACCGATCCGCAAGGCGACGCACGGCTTCAACCGCACCGTCGATGATCGGCAGCTCGGCTCGATATCCGTTCGCGAGCCGCCGAACGATCTCACCGCTGATCCACACCGGAGCGTCGGACACCCCGAGATCGTCGTGCATATAGCGCGACCACTCAATCGAGCTCATGCCCATCATCGTTCGCTGCGCCTCGGCGCGCCAGTCGCCGCCCCGCTCGCGCGTTAGATCCTCGCGCGTCGTGTCCCACAGCTGCTCAGACTCGATGAGCACGCCATCCATATCGAAGATGACGGCCTCGATCATGCGGGGGGCGTCTGCGGAACGGATCTAGACAACCACGTACTCCTGCTCGACGTAGGCGAGTGCCCCGCCACTCGAGCGTCCGAGCTCCGTTTTTGTCACGCCACCGACGAACAGCGTGTGATCGCCCGCGGAGAGCTCGTTGTCGAGTGCGCAGTCGAGCCATGCACTTGCGCCGCTCAGAAGCGGCGGGCCATCGGAGCGGTGCAGCTCGATGCCTTCCCACATGGCGATCGGGGGAACGCCTCGCGCGAAGTGCTGAGCGAGGCCAACCTGGTCTCCCGACAGCAGGCTCAGCGAGAACGCCTGGCTCTCGGCGAGCAACTCGTGCATCGCGGCCTGTCGTGAGATGGCTACCGCAACGAGCGGTGGGTCAAGCGAGAGCGATGTAACCGCGCTGACCGTCAAACCGACACGCTGCGCATCGAGCGCGACCGTCACAACCGCGACGCCAGCCGGGAAACGACGCATCGCGATTCGCAGTTCAGATTCACGCGTCACCGCCCGACTATAGGGTCAGCACGTCCAAGGGACGCAGAGAACGCCGTCGAACAGCAGCACCATGCCGAGCGTCGCGACACAATCCCAACGTGAACAATTCCAGTGCATCAACCACCTGGGCGCCCTGGCGTGCCTGCCGCGCACGGCGGCCGACGCGTTCGCGCGCGTCGCGTGCGGAGGCGAGTAACCGATGAGGATCCTCATCATCGGAGCCGGTCAGGTCGGCGCAACGATCGCCCAAGCGCTCTACGAAGAGCACGATCTGACGGTCGTCGATGTCGACCCCGTTCCCCTCAGCGAGCTGTCGTTTCGGCTCGACATTGCAACGGTCGAGGGAAACGGCGCCAGTCGTCGATTCCTTCAGTCGGCGGGCATCGCCAAGGCCGACCTGGTGATCGCCGGAACATCGCGTGACGAAATCAACATC
>JAUXJK010000351.1 GCA_030624785.1 Actinomycetes bacterium | reverse complement strand
GACTTGCCGGGCCCGTGGGTATTGACAAGGCTGAGCGCCTTCCGAGTTTCGATGACATCGTTTTCCTGCCGGCGAACCTGTCTCGGCTCGTCATCGACCCTTACCGAGATGCCTGTCGCGTCGATGTGTCGCTCGGCGGGAGTGTTGACCTCGCGGCGCCGTTCATCGCAACCGGCTTCGATTCGGCACTCGAGGAGGTGAGAGCCGCGCTCGGGAAGGGCCTTGCCTCGGTCGGGCTGGCCTATCTCGGCCGACAGCACGTTTCCGGAGTCCCGTGGCTGCAGCTTCTCAGCGGCTTCGATGAGCCCCACGTCGAGGCGGCGGCAGTGATCAACGTCTCTGGCGCGGACGTTGCCGAGGCTCCCTCGATAGCGGCGCCAGGCCAGCTGCGAGGCATCACGTCAACTGCCGCGCAGCTGCGCGAGGCGATCCCGCGGGCTCTCGAAGCCGAGTTGGACATTCTCGTACTCGACGCATGTCCGCCCCTCATCGACGATGGCTCGGAGATAGCGAGCCACCCTGACTTGACCGTGATCCGTGACACGGTCGCGATCATGCGAGAAGCAAATCGCGAGGAAGAGCTCACGCTGATCTTTCGCGGAGGTGTTCGCTCCGGCACCGATGGCGCGAAGCTGATTGGTCTCGGTGCGAACGTCGCAGCGATCGGCGTGGCATTGGGCCTTGCGATGGGCGGATCGATTCAGGCCGGGCAGCTGACGTTCTACGGCGACGTCGATCTAGACGAGCGTACGGAACGGGTGGAGCTGTTCTGCAAGGCGCTCTTTTCGGAGGCCGCGATCATGCCTCGCTGCACGGGAAAGACCGACCTTCGCAACATCGAGCCCGAGGATCTCCGAGCGATCACGATCGCGACGGCGATTGCCTCAGGTCTTCCGCTTGCGGGCGCGAGCGAGCTCGCTGCTCTCGAGCTGGCGCTGTAGTAGAGGGCGCCGATGGCGCCTGAGGTCTCGGTGCTCATGCCCGTCAGGGACGGCGAGCGCCACGTTGTCGAGGCCATCGAGTCGATTACGTGTCAGACCTTCGCCGAGCTGGAGCTGATCGTTGTTGACGATGGGTCGCGCGACGGCACGGCAGAGCTCGTAGCCGAGCTGGCTCGTGCCGACTCGCGCGTTCGGTTGGTTCGCCAGGAGCGGGCGGGGATTGTCATGGCGCTTGAGCGGGCCCGAGGGCTGGCGGGAGGCCGACTCATCGCAAGAATGGACGCCGACGACATCGCTACCCCGGAGCGCATCGACCTCCAGGTTGCCCGCCTAGGGGAAGGTGACGTCTCGGCATGCGGAGGGCAGGTGGAGTTCTTCCCGCGTGCGATGGTGCGGGACGGAATGCGTGAGTACGAGGAATGGCTCAATTCGCTGACCACTCCCGAGAGCGCGGCCAGCGATGTGTACGTGGAGTGCCCGATCGCCCACCCGGCTCTCATGGTGCGACGGGAGTCGCTAGCGGCTGTCGGGGGTTGGCGTACCCGAGCCTGGCCCGAGGACTACGACCTCGTTCTGCGCCATCATCGACACGGATCGCGCTTCTGCAACGTCGGTGCGCCCGTGCTGCGTTGGCGCGACCATGAGTCGCGTCTCTCACGAACCGAGGGGCGCTACGCGATCGCGGCGTTTGTGCGATGCAAGGTGCACCATCTGCGACGACAGTTCCTCGGTCGGGATCGCTCGGTTGTTCTCTATGGGGCTGGGCCAGTTGGCAAGAGCTTCTGCCTCGAGCTGAAACGGCAAGGCGTCGAGGTCGAGGCGTTTCTCGATGTCGATCCGCGAAAGATCGGCAATCAGGTTCATAGCGTGCCGGTGCACGCTGTTGATAGTGCTCCGGCGTTTCCCCGAGCCCTCGCGCTCGGAGCTGTTGCAGGGCACCGGGCTCGCGAGCAGATTCGCGCCGCGATCAGCAAGTCCGGGCGACGCGAAGGAGTAGACTTTATCGCGGCCGCGTAGAGGCGCCCTGTAGGGCTACGTCCGGCTCCATGGCCGAGATATCGATCTTCATTCCGAGCGCCTCCGCAAGCGGATCCTTTCGCTGTTGTGCCGTGTAGATCTCCAGTGATGGGTCGCTTCCAGGGCTGACAGCAAGTTGAATCCTGAGCCGGCCCTCGTCGGAGTAGACGTCGACCCGCTCGACGACTCGTGCAGACGTCCGGTCGAGCGCGATCGCAATGCGCAAGATACCCGCGAGCACGCGCACGATCCGCTGGTCTCGCGCAAGCAGCTGGTCGAACTCCGCATGCTTGGTCTTCGGCGAACTTTTGCGGTGATATCGCGCGATCAAGGCAATGAGCTCGATCTCGCGGTTCGTGAACCCGGTGAGATGTTCGCAGTTGCGAATCAGGTAGTACGAGTGACGGTGATGTGAGCTGTGAGAGACGAAGAGACCAACGTTGTGGAGGATCGCGGCAGCTTCGAGGAGCTCGAGGGTGGACGTCTCCAAACCGTGAATGTCGACCGTCTGCTCCCAGAGGCTGGTAGCGAGTCTCGCCGTGTGTTGCGGATGCTCGAGGTCGTCGAGGAACATCGTCGCGACGTGGAGAACGCTTTCGCGCCGGAGGTGACTGAGGTGGTGCTGTCCGTCCTGCGCGTGGCTAATTCGATTGAGCAGCACCCCTTCTCGCAGCGCGTATTCCGAGTAGGTGATCTCCTCGATTCCGAGCTCGGCGACGAGTTGTTCAAAGAGGATCAGGCCGGCGAGGATGATGTCCACGCGTTTGGGCTCGAGGCCAGCGATCTTCCGACGAGCAGCGGCCGTCCTTGCCGTTGCGACCGTCGCGACCACGGCATCGAGATCGGCGCGTGTCAGCGTCTGAGCATTCAGCGAGTGAGGCTCTT
>JAUXJK010000213.1 GCA_030624785.1 Actinomycetes bacterium | reverse complement strand
AGCTTCTCTCGGACGATCGCGGGAGCGGTGAGCGCTAGAAGTCCGAGGAGGAGGAAGCCGGGCAGCAGTCGCAGTTCGAGTCCTGCCGCGACGATGAGCCCACTGACGCCGCCGGCAAGGGCGAGCGAGGGCATTCGGGCATCGGCCTCGTCGATCAGCTCGGAAAGCGAGAGCTTCTGGGCGACGGCTTCCGCGCTCAAGAGCAGCGGCGTCGCGACAGCAACGTAGATGCCGAAGGCGCTCATTGCGAACGCAACGACGAGGAGCGAGCCCGGCGCCGCGAGCCAGTATCCAAGCGCAGTTGCGACGAAGGCTGCTGGTGCGAGAATGACGAACGCGAGGCTAAACGGAGTGACGCCGTGCGTCTGCGTGGCGTGCAATGACGCGGCGAGCAGTTCACCAACCGACAGGCCGCGTCGCCTCTCTCGCCTGCCATGGCACGAACTCGACGTCGCGACAGCGTCTTCAGGGGGCTCGGCGGGCACATTCGGCTGTTCGGCATCTCGGAAGCGACTCCTTCCGACGTTCGAGCGGGGCCGGCGGATGGCCGACAGCGGTACGGTAAACACCCAGATGCGCTCACATTCCTACGCCCACGGGACATCCGAGCTTCCACTTCGAGGCGAGACGATCGGGCAGATGTGGAGTGATGTCGTCGCCCGCCATTCCGGAGCCGACGCGTTGGTATCGCGCCATCAGGGCATTCGTTGGACATACGAGGAGCTCAACGATCACGTCGAGCAATGCGCTCGAGCTCTCATCGCCTCGAATGTAGGCAAGGGCGATCGAGTTGGTATCTGGTCGCCGAACAACGCCGAATGGGTCGTGCTCCAGTTTGCGACGGCCAGGATCGGCGCCATCCTCGTCAACGTCAATCCGTCGTACCGCTCTCATGAGCTCGAGTACGCCCTCGGTCAATCGGGTGCAGAGCTGCTGTTCCTGGCCGCAGGATTCAAAGATGTTGACTATCGCGAGGTGATCGGCGCGATCGACACGCCCGACGTGCGCGAACGCGTTCACCTCGACAGCGACTGGGACGAGTTTCTGGCTCGTGGCGACGCTATCGATCATGGGCTGGTGACAGTACGAGAGGCAGAGCTCGACTCTGACGACCCGATCAACATTCAGTACACCTCGGGCACGACCGGATTTCCGAAGGGCGCGACGCTCTCGCACCACAACATCCTCAACAACGGCTTCTTCATCGGCGAGGTGCTCGAGTACACGCCTGATGATCGCGTCTGTGTGCCCGTGCCCTTCTACCACTGTTTTGGCATGGTGATTGGGACGCTCGCGATCGCCACCCACGGCGCCACCACGGTGTTGCCCTCAGAGGCGTTCGACGCCCGCGCCGTCCTCGAAGCGTTGGAGGAGGAGCGGTGCACCTCCCTGTATGGCGTTCCGACCATGTTCATCGCCGAGCTCAACGATCCTGAGTTCTCCAGGTTCGACCTTTCGAGCCTGCGGACGGGTGTGATGGCGGGCTCGCCGTGTCCGATCGAGGTGATGAAGCGGGTTCAATCCGAGATGCACATGGACGAGGTCACCATCTGTTATGGCATGACGGAGACCTCGCCCGTCTCGACGCAGTCGCTTCCGACGACGCCGCTCGAGAAGCAGGTCACGACGGTTGGCACCGTCCATCCGCATGTCGAGATCAAGATCATCGACCCTGATACGGGCGCGGTGGTTGAACGTGGCGGGACGGGCGAGCTGCTCACCCGTGGCTACAGCGTGATGCTTGGATACTGGAACGATCAAGAGGCGACGAGCGCCGCGATCGACAGCGCCAACTGGATGCACACCGGTGACCTGGCGAGCATGGACGAAGAGGGCTACGTCAAGATCGTTGGGCGCTCGAAGGATCTGATCATCCGCGGCGGCGAAAACGTCAATCCACGCGAGGTCGAGGAGTTTCTGTACGCGCACCCAGCCGTCGCAGACGTGCAGGTGGTTGGCGTTCCCGATGAGAGATATGGCGAGGAGGTGTGCGCGTGGGTCATCGTCAGGGACGACGAGTCGGTCAACGAGGAAGAGCTCCGCGACCACTGTCGCGAGCACATTGCGCGCTTCAAGGTGCCTCGGTACATACGTCTTGTCGAGGAGTTTCCGATGACCGTTACTGGCAAAGTCCAGAAGTTCAAGATGCGCGAGTTTGAGATCGCCGATCGTGGTCTGGCGTCAGGAGACAGCTGAGCGTGGCCATTGCAATCAGTTCCAGATGGCAGGTCACGGATGGCGAGCAGGAGGCGGTTGCCGCCGCCGTCGCAGAGCTCATTCCGCAAACGCGTGCCGAGCCAGGGCTCGTGCTGCTTCACGCCCACCGCGATCCGGAAGACTCGCGCGTCTTCTACTTCTACGAGCAATACGTTGACGAGGAGGCGCTCGCCGCCCACGCCGAGACGCGGCACTTTAAGCGCTACGTAAGAGATATTTGCCTGCCGCGCCTCGAAGGGCGGGAACGGCACACGTACGTGACCTGGGAGCCGTCCTGAGCGAGCAGGAGTTGCTGGTCGTCGTCGATGATGAGGATCGAGTGCTCCGGCATGTCCCGCGTGCCGAGTGTCATGCAGACTCGACACTGCGTCATCGCTCGATCCACGTAGTCGTCGAATGCGGCGACGGTCTTCTGCTCCAGCGACGCGGGTTCACGAAGGACATGGCCGCTGGACTGTGGGATTCAGCGTGCTCAGGCCACGTTCAACCGGGGGAGAGCTATGTTGATGCCGCTGTCCGCGAACTTGAGGAAGAGCTTGGGATCCGTGCCGAGCCCGAGTTTCTCGGCACGTGCCAGGTGGCAGGAGTCGGGGAGAGCGAACTATGCGGTGTCCACACCCTCAAACATGAGGGGCCGTTCGTGCTGCAACCTCCCGAGCTCGCGGGTCTGTGCGTGTTTCGGCGCGACGAGCTACCCGCCACGCTGACGCCCGCGTTCGTGCAGGTACTCGAATGGCTTGGCGACCGGCGCCGCCAGTCAATCGACGGAGGTTCTCCAAGGTAGCCGCTCATGCCTAACATGTCGGTTCCAACACCCGCCGACTTTGGAGGTTCCCATGGCGCTTCGGATCAACGACGTAGCTCCCGACTTCAGTGCCGAAAGCACCGAGGGTCACATCGACTTTCACGACTGGATCGGCGATGGTTGGGCGATCCTGTGCTCGCACCCCAAGGATTTCACTCCGGTCTGCACGACCGAGCTCGGCACCATGGCCGGCTTGAAGCCGGAGTTTGACAAGCGCAACTGCAAGATTCTCGGCATCAGCGTTGACGCCGTGAGCGATCACGAACGTTGGTCGAAGGACATCGAGACGGCCACCGGTCACGCGGTCAACTACCCGCTTGTCGGTGACCCCACGCTCAAGGTCGTGAAGCAGTACGACATGCTTCCCGCCGATGCCGGCGACTCGGCAGAGGGTCGGACGCCGATGGACAATGCGACCGCGCGAGTGGTATTTGTGATCGGCCCTGACAAGAAGATCAGAGCCACGCTGACCTACCCCATGAGCACTGGCCGAAACTTCAACGAGATTCTCCGGCTGCTCGACTCGTGCCAGCTGACGGCCGCCGAGACGGTCGCGACGCCTGCCAACTGGCAGGACGGGGATGACGTGATCATCGTTCCGGCAATGTCTGATGAGGACGCCAAGGCGAAGTACCCGGATGGCTGGGAGTCGCCACTTCCATACATTCGCGTCGTTCCGCAGCCCGGCCGCTAGTCCGACGGCCGGCCAGCGGCCGGCGACGGGCGAGGGCGGCTACTCGTAGCCGAGGTCGCGCAGCCGTTCGACTATCTGGGCTTCTTCGTCCGGGCTATAGGCGCGGTCGCTCTCGCCGGCGCGAACGTCAGCGCTCACGTCTGCCGCCTCCTCGACGTCGAGGATCTCGGGCAGCGGCTCACCGTCCATTCCGGGGGCGGCGAGTCCGGCGAGCGCGAGGAGCGTTGCCGGGAGCTGCACGATGTTTGCGTCTGCCGGCAGCTCCGCCGCACGAATGCTCGGACCTGCGGCCGCAAACACACCGAGCTGTCCGTGGTGCCCGGAGTATCCGTAGAAGTTCTCGGGATCCAGGTGATCGTGAACGTCAAACGCGTTCGGCCAGCTGCGGCGGGACGACTCGACGTGGACGCGCTCGTCGCGCGGAAGAATGATCAGGTCAGGTGCCTTGTCGAGATGCTTCCCGTGGTAGATGTCGTCCCGTCGGTGGACGATGAACGCCGGGCCGCTTCCGTCGGGATGCGGAATCGATGCGAGCTCGTCTGCCAGTCGTTCCGCGTAGCGCGGATCGTCGCGAGCGCCGGAGGTCTCGCCAAGGAAGATCTGCCCTCCGGTCGCGAAACAGTACGCGCGCGTCTTTGCGAAGTCGACCTCGGAAAATACCCTGTCTCGACCCGGGCGAGGCACTCCGGGAACGGCGTCGAGAGTCGCGCCGTACCAGCGTGTCGTCCGTGCGAGGCGCTGATCGACCTTCGATGCATAGTCAAGTCGCGTGCCTTTCCAGCTCTGGAGTGAGCGCTTCCGATACTCGAGGTGTCCGTTCTCGGCAAGCCACTGATTTGCGTGAAATGTCCAGTAGATCGGCTTCATCCCGTGATCCGAGAGCATGATGGCGTTCACGGGTTCGCCGAAGCGCTCCTCCGCTTCGTCGATCAGGT
>JAUXJK010000033.1 GCA_030624785.1 Actinomycetes bacterium | reverse complement strand
TCGATCCGCCCCCTGCTCCGATCGACTCGATATCGATCATCGGAACCATCACGGGCCAGCCGTCGATATGGCCAACCGAGCGCGTCACCGGCTCACCCCGATCGATGATCGCAACGTCGGCGCTCGTACCGCCGATATCGAGGGTCACGTAGCTGCCTTTCTCCTCACTCGCGCGTGCAAGCTCGGTGGCACCGGTGACACCCCCTACTGGGCCCGACATGAGGGTGGCAACAGGCCTGTGACGAGCATCGGCCGCCGACATGACGCCCCCGTTTGACTGCATGATCAGTACTCGCCCGGCGAAATCACGCGCCGCCAGCGACTGTTCGAGCTGCTCCAGATACCTGGTCACGATGGGCTTGGTGGCAGCGTTGCTCACCGTTGTCGACGTGCGTTCGAACTCACGCCACACGCGGCTGACGTCAGAGGAGAGAGAAATGTTGACGTCTGGGATCGCTTCGCGCAACGTGGCCGCGACAGCCTCCTCGTGCGACGAGGACGCGTACGCATGCAGAAGGCACACGGCGACCGTGCTGATTCCAGCGTCGACGAAGTCGCGCGCGATCGCTCGAACCTCATCGGGATCGACGTCCACGAGGCTCTGGCCCTGATAGTCGAGGCGCGCCGTAATCTCGCGGCGCCACTGTCGCGCAACGAGGGGTTTCGGCTTCTCCTGCTGGAGGTCGTACATGTTCACTCTGTTGGTGCGCATGATCTCGAGGACGTCGCGGAATCCCGCGGTCGTAATCAGACCGACCTCCGGGGTCTTGCGCTCGAGCAGGGCGTTGAGCGCGATCGTTGTCCCGTGCACGAATGCGTCGAGGGCTGCCGGTGTGGCGCCGACCTTCTCCAGGCCCGAGAGGATGCCGATCGTGATGTCCTCCGGCGTTGTCGGCACCTTTAGCGTCGACACGGTCCCAACCTCGTTGGCAAACACGACGTCCGTGAATGTGCCGCCGATGTCGATGGCAAGTCGCTCGCCGCGGTCGGTCATGGCGCCTCTTCTCGTGTTGGGCGACTCAAAGGCCTGCCCATCGCTGGATCAGATCATCGGTATGCAAGCCAAACAAGTCGAGCACCTTCACAACCGTATGGTCGACGATGTCCTCGATGGTCTGCGGCCGGTGGTAGAAGGCGGGCGTCGGCGGCAGCACGACTGCCCCCGCCTCCGTCACCTGCGTCATCAGCCGAAGGTGACCGTGATGAAGTGGCGTCTCACGCACGACAAGCACGAGCGGTCGGCGTTCCTTGAGACACACATCGGCCGCGCGACTGATCAGTGAGTCGTTGTAGCTATTGGCGATAGCGCTCAGCGTCTTGATCGAACATGGAGCGACCACCATGCCTCCGGTGACGAACGTGCCGCTGGCGATGGTCGCACCAATGTTGCTCTCCGAATGCAGCACCGAACCGAGTGCTTCGACCTCTGTCGGATCCCGTCCGAGTTCGTAGTCGATAGTCAGGCGCGCGGCTTTCGTCAGAATCAGGTGCCGCTCCACCTCGGGAAAGTGCTCAGCGAGCGCCTCCAGCAGACGCACGCCATAGATCGGCCCGGTAGACCCCGAAATGCCAACGACAAGCCGATCGACCATCGTCAGCGTGACCCCGCGATGTCTGTGGGAAGCCCTAGTGCCTGCAGCCGCTGGGCCGTTGTGCCAAGTACGGCCCGTGGAGAGCCTCGAAGATCAGCAACGGTCGCGGAACCGGTCAGAAACATTCCGGTCGCGAGTTCCGTCAAGTAGGTTTCGATCACTGCAGCCAACGCGTTTTCGCCCTTGATAGCAGCCTGCAGCATAGGTCGTGCGACCCCGACGAGCGAGGCGCCGAGCGCAAGAGCCTTTGCGGCGTCGAGTCCGGATCGAATGCCTCCCGTAGCGATGATCGGTACACCTGTGCTCGCAGCGGCGATGATCGACACGGGCGTTGGAAGCCCCCAGTCGCGGTAAACCTCGCCGAGCTTCGCCCTCAGAGAATCTCCGCGGGCGGCGGCGCGTTGTCCCTCGACGGCAGCGAAGCTCGTGCCCCCCTTCCCACCGACGTCGAGCGCCGCGACCCTCGCGGCCACTAGTTGGTCGGCAGCTTCGCGAGACAAACCCGCGCCGGTTTCCTTGGCGACTACGGGCGTTCGCGCGCCCAGGTACTTAACGACGTGCGCGAGTGCATCGATACAACCAACCGCATTCCGATTGCCTTCAGGCTGCACGAGCTCTTCGAGCCAGTTGAAGTGCACGGCAAGTGCGTCTGCGTCGATCATCGAGATCAGCTCGTCGACGTCGGATTCGGAGACAGGGTCCTCCTCGCCTTGCTGAATCAGCTGCGGCGCGCCGATGTTGGCCATGAGGAACGCGTTCGGAGCTTCGTCTCGCGCGACCGCGTACGTGCCGGCGAGAGCCGGCGCCCTGAGCGCCGCGCGCTGGCTGCCGACGCCCATTGCGAGCCCGTAGCGTTCCGCAGCCCGGGCGAGGTTCACATTGATCTCGATTGCGTCGGTGTGCCCGCCAGTCATTCCGGGCAACACGAGCGGGGCTTTGAGAGTTCGACCGAGAAACTCGGTCGAGAGGTCGATCGACTCGAAGTCGATCTCCGGAACAGCCTGATGGACGAGCTCGATGTCGCTCCAGCCCGCGGAGGTATGCGCCTCCACATCGCCCTGCGCGTACCACAGATGTTCCTGCTTGCGCGACTCGATTGCAGCCTCGAACTCGTCGCTCATGCGATCAACGCAACTACGATTCCGCGCCGACAAGCACACCGGCGTCGAGAACAATCTCGCCGTCAAGCCTGACCGTGCAGCCGCGCATCGGGATGTCCAGATGCGCATCGATGTAGCGCCCGGTGAAACGGTTTGGGCCAGTCGAGAACAGGAATCCGCCACGGAAGCACCTTGCGTCCATGCCCATGGTCTCTCGCCGGTCGTAGAACGAGAGGGCGTTCCACTGCGCTGCTGGGTGCATACCGAACCCAATGTGCGATGTCCGGTAGACCTCGCGATCCTTGAAGCTCTCCAGGTAGTCGCGCACGAACGCTGCATCGAGCTCACCGTCAATCTCATCGATGAAGCCATCGGCGATACGCATAGTCACCGGAGCATCGACGTAGCGGTTGAACGGGAGCACAACGTCGCCGGGTGAAAGGACGAGCGTTCCGTGCGCCCGGTCGTCGACGGGATACCCGGTCACGAGCGCGCTCGGCCAGTGATCCCATGTCCCGGCCTGATCGGCGTACCCCTTCTGTCCGTTCGCGTTCGTGTCGGTGAGATCGAACCTCAGGTCGGTCCCGCCTGCCGAACTCACGTGCAGCTCAGACGCAGCGGCAACGCGATCGCGCAGGCTCACAACCTGGGCTGTGATCGAGGCGTTCGGTGCCATGCGCTCAAGCGCGTCGGCCGGTTCGCACACGGTGAGAATTCGCGCGCCCGCCTGCTTCAGCTCGTCGCGCAATGGGCGATGAATGATGGTGTCAGGAATCAGGTCGACGACGAAGTCAGCTCGCGAGAGCGTGTCACGGACAACGTCGAGCAGCCGGGTCGGGTAGGTGAGCGCTGGCACGCTCATGCCACCACGGCCGGTGAACGGCGTTCCCTGCCAGCCGCGGCCCCGAACAGACACCTCGAAAACCTCGGCGCCAAGAGCGAGAGCTGCGCCTCCGGCGGCGCCAACGTACTCCGGCCGCGTTCCCGCCTCGGTGAGCAGGATGAGGAGCTCCCCCTCCTTCACGGCACAGAGCTCGAACTCTCGCTGGAACATTGGCACGAGATCAACTACGGCTTCCATCTACTGTCTCCGTTCGATCACCGCGATAGCGGGGAGTCGCCCACTCTGTCCTTGCGTCCGTGCGGCAGCCTAGCGCGAGCGTCCTGACTCCGAGGTTCTGCGTCGAGCCGCCGAACAGTTCGATGGTTGACCTCGATTTGGTAGCCAGTTAGGGTCGGACAGGCTGAATCCCCCGCAAGGCAGGAGGTGCCAGACCGATGTCTTCCGTCGAAGACGCGACGTTCGCACACAAGGTCCGAAAGTACCTGGACGATCAGATTCTGATCCCGGTCTCGGTACCACGGCCGGCCATCAGCGACCCGGTGCACGGCTACTTCAGCGAGATCGTCCTACCACCGGAGCGAGCAGCGGAAGCCGACGTGGTGATGGTGGGCTTTCCGATCGACATCGGGGCTTCGTATCGCATGATTCCGGGACTTCGCCCCTCGGGCGGTAGCCCTGCCGAGGGCGCAATCGGCATTCGCCGCGGGCTCAGCTTCTGCCGCACGTACGGCTTCACGATGGATGTCGATCTGAAGACAGCCATCAAGGTCGCCGACGTTGGAAACATCTTTATCGCGAACACTGACGGATACGAGGAGGCCTTCGGGAAGCTCTCGGCTGTGCTAGGCGACATCCTTGCCACGGGCGCAACCCCAGTAATCCTGGGAGGAGACAACTCCACCTCGTACATCGCCTTCAAGACCTTTGCTGAACATCACGGCGGCAACGTCGGGATGATCTGGCTGGACGCGCACACCGACACCGCCGACAACTACCGAGGTGATCGCTACTGGTGCGGATCACCCATGGCGCGCATCCTCGAGCTCCCGCGCGAGCTCGTGAACCCACGAAACGTCGTGATGGTAGGTATCCGCGGCTTCGATCACAGCCACGCAATGGTGAAGAGCGGCCTGGATGCGGGCGCAGCGATCTACCCGCCCGAGCTCTTTCACGAGCGCGGCGTCCTACCCGTCATGAGCGAGATTCTCGATCGGGTGCAGGACGGGACGAAAGCTTTCTACGTCATGTGGGATCCCGACGTGATGGAGGCCGCTTTCATTCCCGGCCATGCGATCCCCACGACCGGAGGACTGCTGCCGTACCAGATCAAGCAACTGATCCGGCTGGTGGGGCTCGCGGGCGCGGATGCCATGGACTTCGTCGAGGTCGCGCCCGGCCTCGACGTGCGTGACATGACGGTGCGGCTCGCATCCGAGAACGTCCTTGAGTTCATCGCAGCGCTCGCGCGTCGACGGGCTGACGGCATCACAACGACGGCCGAGGCGGTCGCCGTACTCGAGCAGGCAATGCAGCCGCGCGGCGTGTAGCCCGCAGGCCAAGGAGGACACCACCATGCCGCAACTGCAGTACGCACCCGACTGGGCCTCGCTCACCGCAACCAATCTCGAGAAGGTCAAGCGCGGCATGAGCGAGCGCGAGATCGACCTGCTCGTCGTCAACGACGTTGACAACGTGAGGTACCTCACGGGCTACAGCCCTGTAAGTGGCCCCTTCATGGTGCACGCGAACTGGGCCGTTCTCTCCGCCGCGCTCACTAGACCGATTCTGTTTGGCTTCAACTTCTACGTCGACAGCATCCGTCGAGCGTTCCACTGGCTCGACGACGTCCGCGCACTGCCAGCCAGCATGCCCGATGCAATCGCCGAACTCGCGGCTGAGCACGGGGCGAGCTCCGGACGCATCGGCTTCGACGGGTATCTGCCGTACACAACCGGCAAGGCACTTGAGGGTGTGATCCCCAATGCTGAGCTCGTCAACGCCGACGACGCGTTGATGCAGGCTCGGATGATCAAGTCCGACGCCGAGATCGAGATCATCCGACGCGCCGTCGCGGTCGGTGAGATGGGCATGCGCGCCGGCATCGACGCGTGCGTCGAAGGCGCGATGGAGTTCGAAGCCTCGGCGGCAGCAGATCACGCCATGCGCTCATTCGGTGCCGAGTCGGTGCCGTTCTCGAGCATCGTGACCGCAGGCGAGAACGCGGCCATCATGCAGGAGCTTTCGACCGACAAGATCATGCGCAACGGCGAAGTCGTGATGCTTGACCTCGGATGCATGTTTGAGGGCTATCACAGTGACTTCGCCCGCTCTGTCCGGGTCGGCCCCGGGCCGGCCAGCGACGAGCAGAAGGCCGCATATGGCGCAGCCATGGCAGCTCTCGACGCGATGCTCGTTGAGATCAAGCCTGGTGCGAGCTGCGGGCGGATCGAGCAGGTTGCTCGCGAGGCCATCACGGAGGCGGGTTTCGGCGAGCACGCATATACCTACTTCCCAGGCCATGGAATCGGAATGAGTCCGTGGGAGCCACCGATCGTCGATGTCGGTGCGACAGCCGAGTTGCAGGCCGGCATGGTGATCGACGTCGAGCCCGGCATTCACAAGCCAGGTGTCTGCGGGCTACGGCTAGAGGAGACCGTGCTCGTCACGGACGACGGCAACGAGGTACTCACAAAGACGGGGTTCTGCGAGGCGCTCCTGGCGTAGCCCATCCCTCCAAGATCGCCCGCGGCCGCCTGCGACACGGGACCGCCAGCGCTCACCCCGAGTCAGACGAGAGGATCAAACGTGGATTTTGGTGTCTTTTTCTGCACAACAAAGAACTACAAAGATGTGCTCTATGGCGTGAAACAGGCCGAACACTACGGTTTCAAGTTTGTTGGCATGATCGACTCGCCATACAACTTCATGGACGTCTATCCCTGCCTCACGCTGGCGGCCGACCAGACCGACACGATCGAGCTGGGCCCCTACGTCACCAACCCTCTGACACGACATCCGAGTGTGACGGCGAGCACCATGGCAACACTCGATGTGATCTCCGAAGGTCGTGCGTTCCTCGGATTGGGACGAGGCGATAGCGCGGTCAAGATGCTGGGATGGCGCCCCGCGAAATGGCGTGACTACGAGCCGGCGATCAACAACATGCGCGCCTGGATGCGAGGAGAACCGGTTCAGGTCGAAGGCGCACCAGCTCCGGTTCAACTGACGTGGTCCGACCGAGATGTGCCGATCAACCTTGGCTGCTTCGGTCCGAAGGGGGCTGGCGTCGCCGGCAGGCTGGGGGACATCGCAACCACGGAATGCGCAGAGCTCGGATCCGTCAAGTGGTTCCACGACGACGTACAGGCTGCGGCGAAAGCGGCAGGACGTGATCCGGTGCCGTTCGAGGTCAGCATCGCGACCTACGTCTCGAACGACATGGCCAAGGCGCGACACATGTGCCGCTGGGAGCCCGAGATCTTGACGAATCTCATCTGGCAACTGATGCGCACGTACGGCATCGATGCCCTGCCCGAGTCGATGACCAGAGACTTCGAATGGCTTGCCGAGAAAGAAGACTGGTGGGGCGAGCACGACTGGTCGCTCCATGCGAAGCCCGACTCGAAACACGAGGAGATCATCTCCGATGAGATCGTCGATCGCTTCTGCGTGCTCGGAAGCCCGCAGAACGTCATCGACAAGCTTCGGGAGCTCGAGAAGCTCGGCGTCACTCGCTTCTGCGCCTACCTCGTTGGACTCGAGGACCAGGACGAGATCCTCGAACAGGTTCGCCTCTGGGGCGAGGAGATCATCCCCGAGTTCAGTTAGCGATGGCGGGCGTCAAGTTCATCCTCATCGGTCGCTGGAAGGCCGCTGACTTTCCGGAGTACGTCAAGCGGGCAGAGCGCACGCTCTCGGAGCATCCAGAGGGCTACGACGGCGTCCGCATCATCGATCGCTACTACGCGATCGGCGAGCGAATGTTCTTCAGTATCTGCGAAGCCGACTCCGGCGAGCAGCTCATGAAGGTGTGTGCGCCCTACCTCGATCTGTGCGACATCGAGGCCGTGCCGGTGCTACAGGGTGATGACGCAACGGCGATCTGGGCGGCGCGCAGGGGCGCAGAGACCTAGCGCGCGCTGAGCTTGATCAGTGGCCGATCATCCACGGCCGTTGACTGCTCGCATGGCCGTGAGCGGCGTCACCCGCGCCCGAGCCTCCCGCAGCCCGCTTCTCGATGCTCGGCTCGCCCGCGTGCGCTCGTTCGAGTCGATCGCCCTGACCCGAAGCGCGCTGGACACGGCCGGCTGAGCCGACCGCCAGGCTGTATGAACGCGACGCCGCCTGAGCGCACCGCGGACAGTCGGCGGGTTCGCCTGCGGCCTCCATTCGACGAAGCTCGTCGAAGGTGCCACACGATCGGCACAGATACTCGTAAATAGGCACCGTGCGCCCTAGGTTGGCAAGATGTTCTGGTCGAATATCGCCGTCGGAATACTGATCGTGCAGCAGCAGTTCGGAATGTCGACGATTCCGCCGATTCGACCCTCTATTGGCGCCGCGCCCAGGAGCAGGTACGCCTGTTCGCCGGTAAAACCGAAACGCTGTAGATATTCGATCGCGTTCATCGCGGCGCGCCTGAACGCCACGGTTGCGTCGAGGTAGTAGTTCGTACCATTCTCGACACAGATGCCCTGAAAAACCAGATGGTTTTCGTAGCGCGGCTCTACGGGGCCTGGATTGAAGATCGGATTCACCATGGCGTACTTCTCAACCCCACCCTTGATCAGATCGACGCCAAGGTCCATCCAGCCGTCCATCTCGATCGCACCGCAGAACGTGATCTCACCGTCCCCCTGCGAAAAATGCAGATCGCCCATCGAAAGCAGGGCGTCGTTCACGTAGACAGGAAAGTAGATTCGTGTACCCCGTGAGATGTTCTTGATATCGCAGTTACCCCCGTGCTCGCGCGGTGGGATCGTGCGACACGCCTCCTTCGCGACCCTGTCCTTCTCCTTGCCACTGAGGGTGCCGAGCACGGCGTCTTCCTCGAGCGGCGGTAGCGCGAGCGGCGGATCTGCGTTCTGCGCCACGAGCGGCGCTTCACGGCGATTCCACTCCGCCAACAGCTCGTGCGACGGGGCGCAGCCAATCAGGCCCGGATGCGTGATCCCGGCGAAACGCACGCCCGGGATCTGCTTGGACGTCGCGTAGATCCCGGAGAGGTCCCAGACCGCCTTGTGGGCATCAGGGAAGTAGTCGGTCAAGAACCCGCCACCGTTCCCCTTGGCGAAGATGCCCGTGTAGCCCCAGTCGCTCTCGGTCCCGATATCGAGGATGTCGACGACCAGAATGTCCCCCGGCTCCGCGCCTTCTACGGCGATCGGCCCGCTGAGCGAGTGCCCTCGGTTGAGGTTCACATCGCGGATCTCATCGGCGTTGGGGCTCGACGTGATCTGATAGTCGGTCCACTCCGCGCATTGCACACGAAACTCGCTCCCGGGCTTGACCGTCGCCGCTGCGGGAATGTCTGGATGCCAGCGGTTATGACCCGGGACAGGCTGTTCCCAGAGTGGCTTTCCCGGCTCGATCTCAAAGACTACTTCAGCCATGACTCATCCTTTGTCAGCACGCCAAGGTACATCCGTGTACCACATCGACCGGGCTCAGGTCAAGCGTGCCTTGGTATCTAGAGCGTCTGGTATTCGTCGATGATCGCGCACGCTTTTTCGACGATCGCCTCGAATGCGAGACGCCCCGTCTGAGCGGTGGCGACGGATGGATCACCCATGATTCCGTCCGGAAACGAGTCGGCGAATTCGTAGCCGACGTTGACCTCTCCCGCCTTGAACATGTCCTTCGTTGCACTGCTCAAGCCGAAGTCGCGCTTCGCGTCGACGTAGTGCACCGCGACGTCTCGCAGATCTATCGCCTCGGGCCGAAGGTGCATCTGCAGTGCGGTCTCGAGCTCTCCGGCATGTCCGGCGCCACCGATCTCGCTCTGACGAATCTCGGCGAACCGCTCCGCGGCGAGGTTGATGTAGTTGATCTGGAGCAGCCGGACGCCGCGCCGCTCCATGTACTGACCCACAAGCGTCTGGACGATTGGCTTGTTCGTCGCATGACCGATGACGAGGACGATCTTCGTGAAGCCCTGTTCAACGATGCTGTCGCACAGATCTTCGAGCAGCGCCGTGAACGTGGCCACGCGCAGAGTCAGGACGCCAGGAAACTTTCGGTGAGGCCCCGAAACACCCCAGGAAACCGGGGGCGCCACGATCGTGTACGGGCGCCGCCTCGAAATCTCCTCACTCGTCTCGTAAGCACCGGAGATATCGGTGTCGACCGGCAGGTGCGACCCATGTTGTTCGATCGCTCCAACAGGAATCAGAACGACCTGATCGCCGGCGCTCGCGGCAGCTCCAAGCTGCGGGGAAGTCATCTCCGCCCAGTAGCGCGGTTCAGCCATGACAGGTCAAGTCGTCGAGGTCGCGGCAGCTTCGGTGGCGCGATCTGCTTCGAGTCTTGGCATTACCTCTTTCGCAAACAGCTCCATGTTGCGCATGGCCTTCTCGTGGGAGATTCCGCCGAACCACATGAAGTTCATCACGTAGTCGCACCCTCCCTCGTCGCGCAGCCACCGGAGCTTCTCGGTGACCGTATCAGGCGTACCGAGGATCGCGAGGTCGTTGTAGACCTCATCAAACTTGACCGTGTCAAAGAACTCGAGAATGTCGTTGTAGTTCGCGGATTGAGCTGAGACCTTGCTCCGGTCGCGCTGACCCCAGATCTTGGCAGCTTTGCGGACGTACCACATCACGTATTCCTCGACGTCACGCTTCACCTCTTCGTCGCTCTCTCCGACGTAGACGAACTCGTTGTGGCACATCTGGAGGTCTTGCCGCCCGGCGTCGGCTGTCGCCTGGTGCCACACGTCGAAGTAGTCGCGCTTGAGCATCTCAAACGGAGTGAGATACGGACCGATCAGCCCGTTTATCCCGTTGTCGACGGTCATCTTCACCGTGTACGGGCTCACGGCCGCACACCAAAGCGGTGGGTGCGGCTTCTGAATGGGCTTCGGCAAAACCTCAACCTCGGGAATCTTCCAGAACTGACCGTCATAGGAGAACGACTCTTCCGTCCAGGCCTTTTTGATGATGTTGAGCGACTCCTGGTAGCGCTCGCGCGCCTCATCCATCGACACATCGAAACCTGCGAACTCGGCCGGCTGGCTCCCTCGGCCGATTCCGACGTCAACCCGGCCGCCGCTGAGATGATCAAGCGTGGCCCAGTCCTCGGCAACCCGAATCGGGTGGTGGAAGGGGAGCACGACAACCGCCGTTGAGATCCGAATGCGCGACGTTCGCGCCGCCGCATGGCCCGCGAGCGCAGAAACAGCCGCACGGCCGTATTCGCTGAAGTGGTGCTCGGTAAGCCAGACCGACTCGTAGCCGAGCTCTTCCGCGAACTCGATCTGTTCGATGAGTTCGCCAAATGGCTCGGGCTCACCGTTTCGCACTTGGGGAACGAGGATAAGGCCGAACTTCATCGGTGCCTCCTTGGTGACGGTCATTGGCGACGCAGAGCCGTCTGGCTGCGGGCGAATATAGCCGCTAGTTCCGGTTCGTGAGTCCTTCGCCTAGCGCCGAGTTGACGGCGGGCATGACCTCGGTGGCCATCAGCTCCATTGAGCGCGTGGCCAGCGTCCGGTCCATCCAGTCATGGCCGGCATACAAAAGGGTGCCGAACTCGCCAATTTCCTCGCGGTAGGCGAGGAC
>JAUXJK010000210.1 GCA_030624785.1 Actinomycetes bacterium | reverse complement strand
TCGCGATAGCAATTGTCGGGGTCATCCTCGTCTCGCAGGAGCACGACTCAGCTGCGAACCAGCGTCGCTCGCCCCGGCTCGCGATCCTTCTGGCGGTAGCGACCGCCATCCTATTCGGACTCGCGCTAGTCGGTCTGGACATCGGAGCCGCAGACGACGCCTACTGGAGCGTCTTGATCTTCCGCATCGCGACAGTGCTGGCAATTGGCATCGCAGTACTGGCCCTTGGACGCCGGCCGACCATAACGCGTGCCGACGGCCAGCTGATCGTGCTCGTCGGGATCCTCGACGTGACGGCGACGATCATGTTCGCCGTCGCGGCATCAAAGGGGCTGTTGAGCGTGGTGGGCGTGCTTAGCTCACTGTTCCCTGTCGTCACGATCGCTCTGGCGCACGTACGCCTCGGCGAGCGACTGAGCGTGTCTCAGCGATCGGGAGTCGCGCTGGCGCTGGTCGGCATCGCGCTCATCGCGGCTGGTTGATCGCCCGGCGCGGCTACGATCTGCTCGCGATGTCTATTGCACCACCCGAGACCCAAACGGTGACTCTGACTATCGACGGGCGGTCGATCACTGCGGCGGAGAACGCAACGATCTGGGAGGCCGCTCGCGACGCCGGAATCGACATTCCTGTGCTCTGCCATGACGAGCGATACGACCCGGTAGGCGTATGTCGGGTGTGTGCCGTGGATATCGGCCAGCGAACACTCGCAGCCGCCTGCATTCGCACGGTCGAGCAAGGCATGGAGGTCACGACTTCGTCGAGCCAGGTTGAGTCCCAGAGGAAGATGCTCGTTCGGCTCCTCATGGCGGATCAACCTCGGCCTGATGATGACCCGAAGGAAACGACGACGGGCGACAATGAGCTGCTCTCGCTTGCGCGACGCTACGACGCTCTCGATCACGACCTGCCGGTCGGAGACGCGAGGCCCGTCGATTCATCCAATCCCGTGATCGAGACTCACCACGGCGCGTGTATTCTCTGCGACCGCTGCGTCCGCGCCTGTGACGATATTCAAGGCAACGATGTAATCGGCCGCACCGGCAAGGGCTATGAAACGCGCATCGCGTTCGATCTCGATGCACCGATGGGCGACTCGAGCTGCGTGTCGTGCGGAGAGTGCGTCGCCGCGTGCCCAACCGGGGCTCTCGTCAACAAGCCGATCACCGGGCCGCTGAAGCCGCGTGAGGAGCTCAAGCCGGTCGAGACGGTGTGCCCGTACTGCGGGGTTGGCTGCGCACTCACCTACCACGTCGATGAGTCCGCTAACCAGATCGTCTTCGCTGAGGGCCGTGATCAACCAGGCTCGCAGCGCCGCCTGTGCGTCAAGGGCCGCTACGGCTGGGACTACGCGATGAGCCCCCAGCGACTTACGAAGCCGCTGATCCGTCGCGAAGGCTTCTACCCGAAAGGGCCGCTCTCGGCCGACGTGCGCGGCGAGGGTCGCGGTCGGCGCAAGGCCGGCGGCGTCGTCGACTACGACGAGGTCATGCCAGCGTTCCGCGAAGCAAGTTGGGATGAAGCGCTCGATCTCGTCGGCGAGCGCCTTCGCTCGATCCGCGACGAGCACGGCCCCGATGCTCTGGCCGGGTTCGGTTCAGCGAAGTGTTCGAACGAGGAGGCGTACCTGTTTCAGAAGCTGGTGCGAGCCGGCTTCGGCACGAACAACGTCGATCACTGCACGCGCCTGTGCCACGCCTCGAGCGTCGCCGCCCTGCTAGAAGGCATCGGCTCAGCTTCTGTGACCACAACCTACGGCGACATCGTGAATGCCGACGTCGCGATCCTCGCTGGCTCCAACACGACGGCCAACCACCCGGTTGCATCCTCGTTCTTCACGCAAGCCCGACGACGCGGCACGAAGTTGATCGTCGTCGATCCACGGGAAGAGCGCATCGCCGATCACGCGGACGTGTTCTGCCAGGTCAAGCCGGGAACTGATGTCGCGTTCTTCAATGGCGTGCTCCACGCAGTCATCGAGCTCGGACTCGTCGACTCCGAGTACGTGAACGCCAACACAACCGGCTTCGACGAGCTACGCGCAGTCGTCGACGCTTACCCGCCCGCCCGTGCCGCACAGATCTGCGGCATCTCAGAGGAGCAGATACGAACCGTAGCGCGACTGTGGGGAGAAGCAGGCGCGGGGGTCATCTACTGGGGCATGGGCATGTCGCAACACACGACCGGTACAGACAACTGCCGCTGCCTGATCGCGCTCTGCGCCATCACCGGCAACGTCGGTAAGCCGGGTTCTGGCCTGCACCCGCTACGCGGCCAGAACAACGTCCAGGGCGCGTCCGATTCCGGCCTCATCCCGATGATGTATCCGGACTATCAGCCCGTCGACGACCCCGGCGCACAGGCCAAGTTCGAGCAGGCCTGGGGCCGGCCGCTCTCCCCCGTGCCGGGTCTCACCGTGACCGAGATTGTCAGCGCTGCGCTTACCGGCGGCGTTCGAGGCATGTACGCCCTCGGCGAGAATCCATTCCTCTCGGATCCGAACATCAACAAGGTGCGCAAGGCGCTCTCGAACCTCGACTTTCTCGTCGTTCAGGACATCTTCCTTACGGAGACGGCCGAGTTCGCCGATGTCGTGCTTCCGGCATCGTCCTACATGGAGAAGCTTGGAACGTTCACGAATACCGACCGCCGCGTCCAGCTCGGACGGCCCGTCCTCGAGCCCCCTGGAGAGGCACGCCTCGACTTCGAACTCATTCAGGAGATCGGCAACCGCATGGGCTTACCGATGGCGTATGACTCTCCGGTCGAGGTCTTCGATGAGCTTGCATCCCTCGGCGAGTCGCTTGCCAACCTGACCTACGACAACCTGGCCGGCACCGGAAAGCTCTATCCGAACGACGATCCCGAAGCGTCCGACGGCACGGTTGTGCTGTTCGAGGACGGCTTTCCGACCGAGGACGGCAAGGCACGACTCGTGGCGGCGGAGTGGCTTCCGGCCAAAGAGCTTCCCGATGAAGATTTCCCGTTCATCCTCAACACGGGCCGACTGCTCGAGCACTGGCACACGGGCTCGATGACGCGCCGCTCCTACGCACTAGACGCGATTGCTCCCGAAGCCCACATCTGGATCAACCCTGAGGATGCCGCAGCGCTCGGCCTTGCCGACAACGACTTTGTGCGCGTCGAATCTCGGCGAGGCTCCGTCGAGCTCAAGGCCCGTATCTCGCACCGCGAGAGCCGCGGCAATGTCTTCATGCCGTTTCATTTCCGCGAGGCGGCCGCCAACGTGCTCACCATCGACGAGGTCGACCCATACGGAAAGATCCCAGAGTTCAAGTTCTGTGCCGTGCGGGTGCAACCCGCCTTGAGTGGCGACCAGTAGGCGAGCGGATGCGCCCACGAGACGCACGAGCCGGACGCTTCCCAGGTCCGAGCCTGATACCCGCGCTTCACGCCATTCAACGCGAACACGGCTGGCTGCCGCATGACGCGCTCATCGAACTGAGCCGCGACACGCACCGGCCCCTCTATGAGATCCAAGGCCTGATCTCGTTTTACCCACATTTTCGCGCCGACGGGCCACCGCCCACGATTGAGATCGGCGTGTGCCGCGATCTGGCGTGCTGGCTCCACGCAGATTCGACCTCGAGTGAAGACGTGGCAGCCACCTTCGCGGAGCAGTCTGATGTCTCGGTCTGCTCAGTCTCGTGCCTCGGCCGGTGCGACGTCGCACCGGCCGCCGTCGTCAACGAACGACCCGTCACGATCGCAGATCTCGACACCGCCGTGACGGCTGCGCGCTCGGGCGCGCTCGATGCGGCTTCGGCGCTCCAACCGGAGCGAACCTGGGCCACGGACCCCTACGCCCCAGGAGGCAACATCGACGACCGCTACACGTCTCTGCGCGCAGTAATCGCCGGCGCGCTGAGCGCGGAAGATCTCATTGCGGAGTTGAAGGCATCCAACCTGCGCGGCATGGGTGGTGCAGGTTTCCCGACAGGCCTGAAGTGGGAGCTCGTACGGCGAGAAGCCGCCGACCCAAAGTTCGTCATCTGCAATGCAGACGAGTCCGAGCCGGGCACCTTCAAGGACCGGCAGATCCTTGCCGAGCTGCCCCATCTTGTCCTCGAGGGAATGCTCCTGGGCATGCTAGCTGTGGGCTCCGAACAGGGCACCGTGTTCATTCGCCATGAGTACGGCCCGGAGGAGGAGGTCATTCGCGCAGAACTCGCGTGCCTCGAAGCTGCCGGCCTGCTCGGCACCGACGTTCTCGGCTCCGGCCAATCGCTTTCGATCGACATGTTCGTTTCGCCGGGTGGATACATCCTCGGTGAGGAGACGGCGCTGATCGAATGCATGGAGGGTCACCGCGGGGAGCCTCGCAACAAGCCACCGTTCCCCGGGACGCACGGGCTGTGGGGAAAACCCACGTTGATGAACTCCGTGGAGACCTTCGCTGCCGTTCCGGCGATAGCCCAGCGCGGTAGTCAGTGGTGGCGCGACCAGGGCGTCGGCGACGCTAACGGGCTCAAGTTCTTCGCAGTATCTGGACACGTCGCCAAACCCGGTGTGTACTGCGTTCCTCTCGGAACACCCCTGCACAAGCTGCTCGACCTCGCCGGCGGGGTCGCCAGCGAACAGCCGCTTGGCGCCGTCCAACCAGGAGGCGCGTCATCCAACTTTCTTGGGCCCGAATCGCTCGACGTCGCCCTCGACTTTGACGGCGTTGC
>JAUXJK010000204.1 GCA_030624785.1 Actinomycetes bacterium | reverse complement strand
GCATAGGTGGTGATCCCGCGGCATGATTGAGGTCGTGACCGTCGCAAGGCATGTGAGATCGCGCCACCATCACTCAGCTAAGACGGGGATGGATCGACGACCGTATCGGCCAGACGCTTCTTGCAATCGTGAGCCTGGGAGTCACGGACGAGTGCAGCGGAGCGCATCGAGATCAAGAACAGCGAAACAGGGACGTCAGAGGTGGTGTCCGCCGCCGTTCTATTTCTGTTTATCGGCGCCAAGCCACACACGGAGTTCCTCGGCGACGCGGTAATGCGCAACGACGCAGAGTTCGTCCTCACTGGTCCTGATCTGTTCGAGGACGGTCAACGCCCAAAAGGCTGGTCACTCAAGCGCGATCCGTTTCATCCTCGAGACGAGCGTCCCGGGGATCTTCCCGGTTGGGGACGTGCGCCAAGGTGTCGTACGTCGCGTCGCCTCCGCCGTCGGACAAGGCTCAACGGCGATCAGCATGGTGCACCAATACCTGAAGACGGTCTAGTCGATCGCAGCCACGGCGCTGATCTCGACGAGAAGGTTGGGAACGGCGAGGTTCGCCTCGACCGTCGCCCGAGCCGGCGGGTCGAGCTCACCAATCCAGCCGAGCCAGACCTCATTCATCTCCGAGAAGGTGCCGATGTCTGTGAGCCAGATGTTGGCGCTCAGCAGCTTCGAGCGGTCAGAACCAACCTCCGCGAGTTGCTCATCGATCTGCTCGAGAATGTCGGTTGTCTGCTCGGCGACTGTCGTGCCACCGCGCGCAATGTGACCCGAGAGATACGCGGTGTTGCCGTGGACGACCGCCAGGCTGAGATGTGACTTGACGCCGTAGCGTGCAATTGCCATGAGAGCTACTCCTTTGTCTTGTGTTCGGACAGGTTTGCGTTCGAAATACGACCATGACGGAGCAGGAAGAGCGCCGTAGCCTTGCAGTGATTGACGACGTCGTCGAGGTGGACGCGCTCGTCTATTCGATGCGCCTGCGTCACATCACCTGGCCCATAGACGACGGTCGGGATGCCTGCGTGCGCGAACCAACCAGCGTCAGTGATCCCCCCTCGCCCCCCAATCTGGGGTTCTCGACCTGATGCGGCCCGAATTGACGAAAGCAGCGTCTGAACGGCTTCCGATTCGATGTCGACACCACTTGGGAGGAACTCCACCGGGTACTCTTCGGGGAGCCATTCAATCGTTGGAGGATGCTTCCTGAGCCAACCGTCGAGTGCCGCTGCACGAGCGATGTGCTCTTCGATCTGTTGGACGACGTCGTCCTTCTTCTCGTCGGGCAGATAGGTGACCGTGACATATGCGTCGCACCGTTCAGGGAGCATGAAGGTGCTCGTCCCGCCCTCGATGCGAAAAACATTGATGTTGGTGCCACCGTCTGGAACCAGATCGTGAGTCTTGAAGACATGCCACTCACGCTCAAGCTCAGCAAGCGCCGGAACGATGCGAAGAGCCATTTTCTCGATGCAGTTCCCACCTTCTAGCCTGCCGCCAGGATTGAGCAGGAACCTCCTGGCGGAGAAATGAAGTGACTTCTCGGCGACGATCGAGATGCGACAGTTCATCACGCCGATGCACGCCACAAGATCACGGCCCGATGTCGACTCGCCGACAATCGCGAAGTCGCCGCCGTGCCCTCGCTCGATCGCGCTGCGCGTGCCTGGTTCGCCCGCCTCCTCGCCCATCACGCTGTGGACGATCACGTCTCCCTCGAGCCTCACGCCGTGCTTCTTCAGCGCTTCGATCGCGAACATGAAGGACGCGTTCGCGGATTTCATGTCGGTCGACCCGCGCCCGACCAGGTCGCCTCCGTCGAAGACCGGGTCGTAAGGATCGCTCGACCACTGATCAAGAAGCTGGTCCTCGCAGACGTCGATATGGCCGTTGAGCGTGATCGTCGGGCCCTCGCCATCGCCGCGCCAGATGCCGACGACGTTCGGGCGATTCGGCAGAACATCCCAGCGATCAGTCTCCAACTCGAGCGTTCGAAACTGCTCCTCAACCCAGTCCTGCGCCGCCTGCTCGTTGCCACCGGGTGGATTGGGCGTCCGGAACCTCACGAGCGTCTCGAGCAGATCGAACAGCGCGTTCTCATTCTGCTCAATGTGAGCAAGGACGGAGCGCTCTACGTCGGTGGTCGGGCCGCTGCTGGCGGCTGTATCGCTATTCATCGTGACCGACCGTCGTCATTCTCTCTCCTCGACCATTGGAGCTGCAGTTGGCTTGCTTGCCTGGCAACCCAAGGCTGGTCGGGCTCTCGCAGCCCGCCTTGGGTGCTCGCGCACGGCGAGTTGCCGAAGAACATTGATAGCGCGTCTGCAGACTGGCGCGAGTCTATCGCCGCCTGGGAACGGATACCGCCAACCCGCGACGGCTTCCGACTCCCCCCTGTCTGCACGCTAGGATGCGCCGGCCCGCCCGGCCTGGCGCGCTGCATCACGTCTCCTGCGATCCAACCCGCCAGAAGGAATCTTCCGTGAGTGACTCACCTGTCAGTTCTGAGGCTTCGCCCCACGAGGGTCGCGGCGGCTTGACGGGCCTCGCACGCGTCTGCGCGCGGCGCCCGTGGCGCGTGATCGGGGCATGGATTGCCGCGATCGTGATCATCATCGCAATCACTGCCTCGGCAGGTGGGACATTGGTGGACGAGTTCACCATCCCGAACTCTGATACGCAGCGCGCGATCGACCTGCTTGAGGAACGCTTCCCGGCCCGCTCCGGAGAAGCAGCGCAGGTCGTCTTCGTCTCCTCCAGCGGGCGGCTCGACGAAGGGGAGCAACAGGCGGCTGTCAACGCCGCACTTGCTGCAGCCCTCACGGTCGATGACGTCGAGGCCGTTGGAGATCCGTTCGAAGGGCTCGACGGCGGCCTCAGTGAGGACGGCACGATTGCATTTGCCGACGCTCAGTTCAACGAGCTTTCGTTCGAGGTCGAGGTCGCGTCAGTCGAGGAGCTCGAGGAGGGCGTTCGTGCAGCGCTGGAAGGCTCGAACGTCACGGCTGAATTCACTGGCCCGGTCGTCCTCAACTCCGAGGGGCCCGAGACCGGAGCGAGCGAGCTTCTCGGCGTCATCGCGGCCGCGATCATCCTCTTGATCGTGTTCGGCAGCTTCGTCGCGATGGGTCTGCCGATCATCATGGCGATCGTGTCCGTCGGTCTCGGTCTCTCGTTGATCACGATCGCGGCTGCATTTTCGAACTTCAACACCATCACCCCCGTCCTGGCGACGATGCTCGGATTAGCGGTCGGAATCGACTACTCGCTCTTTATCGTCACTCGATTCCGGGAGGCCCTCAACGCGGGCCTCAGCGGACCCGACGCGGCCGCCACAGCAACCGCTACCGCCGGTCGTGCGGTGGTCTTCGCCGGCGTCACGGTTGCGATTTCGATCACGGCGTTGGCGGTCGTCGGACTCGATTTCATCACCAAGCTGGGCCTCGCCGCGTCAATGACCGTGATCGTGGCAGTTGCCGCAGCCATAACTCTTCTGCCTGCCATTCTCAGCCTGCTCGGACACCGGATCGGCAAGGGCAGATTGCCCTTTACGAAGCCGCGAGACGAGTCGCCCGAGGCCCGCGAGCAAAGAATGGTCGCACGCTGGGGCCGCTTCGTCACGAATCACGCCTGGATCATGGGTGGCCTCGCGCTACTAGTGCTTGTCGTCTTCATCGTTCCGCTTGCCTGGGTGCAGCTGGGCTCCTCAGACGCCGGCTCCAATCCCGAAGGCACGACAAGTCGTGAGGCATACGACCTCCTCGCTACGGGCTTCGGCTCAGGGTTCAACGGGCCATTCCTGATCGCAGTCGACCAGGCCGAATCGCCGGGCGCAGCCGACGCGCTGACTGCGGCGCTCAGAGAAACTCCTGGCCTTGCATCCGTCGCCGACCCTGCGCTCAATGACGCCGGCGATACAGCGGTCGTGATCGCGTTTCCAGAGACGTCCCCTCAATCGGAGGCGACGAGCGATCTCGTCTCGACCCTGCGCGACGACGTCGTTCCCGAGGCACTCGAGGGCACGAGCGCCGTCGCCTACGTCGGAGGCCAGACTGCTGCGTTCGACGACATAGCGAGCAAGATCAATGATCGCTTCCCGCTGTTTCTCCTCATCGTATTGGGCATCACCTTCCTCGTCCTGACCATGGCGTTCCGCTCAATCGTGATTGCCATCAAGGCGTCGATTGCCACGCTGCTGTCGGCGCTGGCAGCGTTCGGCCTGCTCGTTGTGGTCTTCCAGTTCGGCTGGGGCATCGAAGCAGTGGGCCTCGACCGCACCGGTCCCATCGAGTCGTTTCTCCCGATCATCGTGTTTGCGATCCTGTTCGGTTTATCAATGGACTACGAGGTATTCCTCGTCAGCCGGATCCGAGAGCAATACGTTCGCGGCGACACGCCACGCGAGGCGATTCGACACGGAATCTCTGCGATCGGACGCGTCGTCGTGGCAGCGGCCACGATCATGGCGGTCGTCTTCCTCTCGTTCATGCTTGGGGACGATCGAGCGATCAAGGAGTTCGGTTTCGGGCTCGGCGTCGCGATTCTGATCGACGCGTTCATCGTCAGGTTGACGCTCGTCCCCGCCGTCATGCACATCCTCAACAACACGGCGTGGTACATCCCCCGCTGGGTTGACCGGCTCATGCCCGGCGTCACGATTGAGTCTGACGCGACCCACGTGTATGCGAAAAAGCCCGGGACGGCGGCGGCTGACGAACCACAGTGACGCGTCGCAGGCGGCTCATTAACGCGGTGGGTCGACGCCGTCTCGCCTGACGACCTGCACACCTGGGTCGTCGAGCTTCTGAAGAGCGCTCACACGT
>JAUXJK010000275.1 GCA_030624785.1 Actinomycetes bacterium | reverse complement strand
CTCGGCCGACGTTAGCTCGCGCCACTCTGCCGGGGCCAGATCCTTGACAGTCAACATTGCGTAGCGCGCCCGCTCGAGTCCTTTGACCTCGTGGCCGACGGCCGTAAGCATTCGCTTGACCTGATGCTTACGCCCTTCGTGCAGCACAAGCTCGACAACTGACTCCCCGGCGCTCTGGCGGACAACTCGCGCTTGAGCCGGCGACGTGACTCCATCATCGAGCACAACACCCGAGGCGAGCATGCTCAAGGCCCGCGCGTCGGGAACGCCCACCACCGTGGCCAGGTATGCCTTCTCGACACCGAAGCTCGGGTGCGCTAGGCGATGGGCAAGCTCACCGTCGTTCGTCAGCAGAATCGCCCCAGTCGTGTCGGCGTCGAGGCGGCCAACGGGAAAGAGACGCTCCGGTCTCTCGACGAGCTCGGTGACGGTTGGCCTCCCCTGCGGGTCGCTCGCCGTGGTGATCGTTCCCCCTGGCTTATTGAGCAATACGTACGCGTAATTCTCGAGCTGCAAGACTCGCTCGTCGAGCATCACCACGTCGTCCGCATGAATCGTCATCCCGATCTGTGCGGGCGCGCCGTTCACGCTCACTCGCCCAGCCTCGATCAACACGTCCGCGCCACGACGTGAAGCCACACCAGCCCGCGCCAGAAACGCGTTTAGACGCACGCGGAGCGCGGCCGGCTAGGCGCCGCGTAGCCCAGCGACCGTCTCGAGGCGATCGCGAAGCTCCTCGGGACCGTCTGCCAACTCGTCGAGTCGAGGTAGCTCTGAAAGGCTCGTCAGTCCGAAGACCCGCTCAAAGAGCGGTGAGGTTCGGTAGCGCACAGCTCCGCCGTCTTCTGCCCGTCCTGCCTCCTCGATCAAGCCTCTTTCAAGCAGGCCAGCAATGATCGAGTCGGACACCACACCACGCAAGCGCGTGACCTCGGGTCGACTTACGGGCCCCACGTACGCGACGATCGAGAGGGATTCGAGCGCGGCTGCCGAGAGTCCACGTTGGACGGGGCGTTCGAAGAGGCGTCCGCAGGCCTCGGCAGCCTCACGGGCGGCGCGCAGTGCATATCCACCCGCGACCTCCTCAAGCACGATGCCGCTTCGACCCTCACGGAGACGACTCCCGGCGAGGCGTATCGCGGCCTCGACGCGCTCGAGCGGCTCGTCGGCGGCATCAGCGATCTCCTCTGCTGACAGTGGCTTTGAGGCCACAACCAGCAGCCCCTCGACGACGCGGGCGACGCCGTCTAGCGGGTTGTCAAGAGCGAAGAGCTGAGTCGGTTCAGTCATCGTTGTCCTCCCCACACGGTGATGGGATCGAGATGAGCAGACTGGCCAATCCTGGCTTCGCCTGATTTTCCAAGTTCAAGCAACGCGACGAGGGCCACTGCCTGTTCGATTCGCGAGAGTGCTTCGACCTCCTCGTCGAAAACGAATCTGCGCCGCCTTTCGAGGACTGCGCGAAAGCGAGCAAGAAACGTGTCGACAGGTGGCATGGTCAGCGTGAGATGCGCCAGAGACGGTTCGGGCGGCTCACGGGTGAGTTCCTTCATTGCGTGCGCCAGCAGCGCTGGATCCTGAGGCGCGATCCGTCGTGGCGGTGATGGCGCGAGTGGCGAGGGCCCGACGCGAAAGAATCGAGATGCCTCGGCTTCGAGGCGCTCTCGCATCCACTCTGCGCCATGCTTGATCCTTCGATACTCGGCGAGCCGAGCTGCTAGCTCGGCGGCGGCTTCGTCAGGATCTAGCTCTGCGAGCTCGATCTCGGGGTTGTCAGGAAAGAGCTCCCGGGCTTTTAGCTCGAGCAGCGCCGCCACGAGAACGAGAAACTCGCCACCTGCCTCGAGGTCGAGGACATACGACCCAGAGCTATCGTCGGTAGGCCGGGCATAACGCGAGAGAAACGTCGCGACGATCTCGAAGATCTGGACGTCCGCGAGCTCGAGCTCCTCCGTGAGGACGAGCGTGAGCAATAGATCGAATGGCCCCTCGAACGCGTCGAGATCGAGCGACAACCGACGTGGTGTCATGAGGGCTCCGGTGGCCATGGGCCGGCGATGCTATCGGCGCTTTCGGACACTCCCACGCGGGACAGCCATCTGCGGTCCGCCCGTCTTCGGGGTACCTCGTCGTTTCCCGGTCCCTGCGTCGATCGACAGCGAGTCGTCCCGATTATGCGCCCAGTACAGGAGGTACGCGCCGCCAATGAACGTACCGATTGCGATGTAGTGGTTCAGGCGCAGGCCCAGAATCTCATGCGACGGGTCGATCCGTAACGTCTCTTCGAAGGTGGCACGAGCGAGCGCGTACCACATCACATAGAGCGCGAAGATCGACGGCGCGCGTAGCTTGAATCGACTGTCGATGAACAGCAGCAACGCAACACCGATGAGATTCCAGACGGATTCGTAGAGGAAGATCGGATGAAACGTCTCGGCCGCTGCGAAAGCTGCAGGCCGATGGCTCACATCGATCTCAAGCGCCCATGGCAGCGTGGTCGGCTCTCCGAACAGCTCCTGGTTGAACCAGTTGCCCCAGCGACCGATCGCCTGCGCAAGCAGAATTCCGGGCGCCGCTGCATCCAGCATCAATACCTTGCTCGCGCCTTCGCGGTGCACGACCCACGCACCAGCCAGCACGCCGCCGGCGATCGCTCCCCAGATCCCGAGCCCTCCACGCCAGATCGCAAAAGGCCCCCACCACTCGTCCGGTAGTTGATTCCAACTGCTGATGACGTGGTAGGCGCGGGCTCCGACGATGCCGCCGCCGACAGCCCAGAGCGCGACCCGAACAACGAGGTCAAACTCACCTCCACGCGCCACCCACCGTCGTCCGCTGAGCCAGACCGCAGCGATGATCCCAAGCAGGATCATGATCCCGTAGCCGCGGAGTGTCAGCGGCCCGATGTCGAAGCTGCCGTTGCTCGGACTTGGGAGCGACGCAAGCAGGGTGTTCACAGCGCACTCACCTGTCTAGGGCGCGTGCGCCGTGCGGTTTCCGGGGCACTCAAGCGTGTCTCCACTCCATGAGGTGTGATGCTACGTGACGCGAAACGATGCCACGTGCCATGGTTGCGGACGCAAGCCGACTCGCCCCGCTCTCTAAGCCCTAGTCGTGCGTGAGGTTAGAGAAGTATGCGTAATGCGGTCTGCGACGGGCAGCCCTGCGCGAGCAACTTCGCAGCGTCATGAAGATCGACGTCGACACGCATTGCAAGCTTTACCGCCTCGCGCTCAGCGTACCCAGCGCGGCGAAGCTCAGCCACGCGCCAGCGGAGCACGCGCTCAGACTCGGTGTCTTCAAGAACTTCGAGTTCAGAGGTCGCCATGAGAAGGGTCCTGATCTGTTGAAGGTCGGGTACGAAAGGCTCTCTTGTACCTCCCGTTATAGGCGGAAAGAACGGCTCTGTGAAGGGGCATTCTGATCCCCTGTGCGAGGGATCTTTCATGGCCGGGCTAGCTCAGACCACGGCAGCTTCGCCGAGAAGCCTTTTGACTTCAGCGAAAAAATCAGCCTCGGGCTTGACGCGGTATCGAGACCCGAGTTCAAACGTGCGCGCGCCTCGGGCTGTCGCAAGATCGAGCACGACGGGAATCTCGCCAGGGTAATCGCCAACAACATGAGCGAGTTCCTGGATCAGATCTGCGCGCGCAAGGGCCGCATCCACGCGTAGACGGACAACCCCAGCCGTCTCTTTCAGCTCCAACTCGCTGACTTCGAGGCCAATCAACTTG
>JAUXJK010000356.1 GCA_030624785.1 Actinomycetes bacterium | reverse complement strand
GGATGTCGACGTAGCCAGTCCGCTCGGTGTCCAGCCGGAACGGAAAGAGCGCGAGCCGAACGTGGTACGACGCGAACGCCGCCATGCCGGCCCACTTGAAGCAACTCGGAAGGTACCGGTACATCCATGCGTAGCGCGACGAGATCTCGACGTTGCGATGGAACACGCAGCTTTGAGCGGTCAGAAGCTCGGCCGGAAGCGCCTTCCATCCGGCGATCGTGTCCGGCTCTCCATGACGTGAGACGAACTCTTGCGGTTCGGGGATCAGTTCGCCTGCAACCAACTGAGTGTCTTGCATGAGCTAGACGATCGACACTGCACGAGTCTAATCGAGCTACTCATGGGCAGCCGTGTGCGCTCAGCGTTCCGCGATGCGCGCCGGCCGCCGAGACGCTACGACTATTGCGACTTGTGTCCGGATAGCTCGCTTGCCAAGAGACCGTCGAGTCGCTCATGGGTGAACTGGTAGCCGCTCTCGAGCAAACTCGTGGGATGTACGCGCTGGCTGGCAAGCGCGGTCTCCGTGCCCATCTCGCCGAGCAGCAGTTTGATTGCCGCGGCCGGCGCTCGGAGAAACGACGGTCGACCGAGCGCCGATGCGAGCGTGTGCGTGAGTTCGCGGTTCGTGACCGGGTTCGGGCCGACGAGATTGACCGGGCCACGGACATCCTCGCGGTAGAGCAGATGGAGGATCGCGGCGACGACATCGTCGAGCGCAACCCAGCTGAAATACTGCTCGCCACGCCCGACCACGGCGCCGAGACCGAGGCGAAACGGCAGGAGCAGCCTCGTAAGCGGCCGCGCTTTACGGGTCACTACGACACCCGTGCGCAATCTCACGACCCGCACGCCCGCCGCCGCGGCTGCGTCTGTCGATGCCTCCCACGCCTCGCAGAGGTCCGCGAGAAAACCAACGCCACGTGAGCTTCCCTCTGTTAGCACCTCGTCGGCTCGATCGCCGTAGTACCCGACGGCAGAAGCTGAGATCAGCGTGGCAGGCGGCGCGCTCATGCGTGCGAGCGACTCGGACAGAAAGCGTGTGGTCTCGACGCGGCTATCGCGAATCTCGGCACGAGCCGATTCGGTCCAGCGCGTGTCGATGGGGCGACCCGAGAGGTGAACCACGGCGTCGAGCCCTTCGAGGCGCGCCAGGTCGATCTCCCGACGCGCCGGATCCCAGCCGATCTCGTAGGGCGACGTCGGAGCGCGCCGCACGAGTCGGAGAACCTTGTGCCCGCCCGTTGTCAGGAACGCGGAGAGATCCGAACCGATGACGCCACTCGCACCGCTGATTGCCACTCTGAGGCGTTGACGACCCGCGTAGACGGCGTGGCGCTTCAGGTCGTGACCTACCCGCTCGTGTCGCCACGCCAACATCTGCTCAAGCTTGCGCCGGGTGTAGCCGCCAGCCACGACATTGGCTACAGGCGCGAGTGGCAGCCGGTACTCGATACGGTCGGTGAGTGTGCTGGTCTGCTGTCCGGCCGGATCGAAGCGATGGAGGTGAGACCAGGCGGCGAAGGGCCCCTCGAGTTGTTCGTCACGAAATTGCCGGCCCGGCTCATAGTCGCCGTGAACCGACACCCAGCGGCGCCGCAATGGGCCAAGCCGCACCTCGAGTTCAACACGACCGCCGTCCCCGAGCCCGCCTTGTCGTTCAACGACGCGTACGCGCTCCCAAGGGGGCACGAGCCGCTCAACGGCACCCCAGCGCTCGTGCCAATCGAAGAGCTGCTCAACAGGAACTGGGATCTCACTCTGCAGCGAAACAGTTGGCATCGCTCAGGAATCGCACGTGCGTTGGCGTTTGCGCTCCATGATCGGACACCCAGTATCAACGAACGCTCGCGACAGGTTGAGAACCCCGCTCCTTCGAGGCCATCCGATCTCTAAGATCGGCGCGCGCCCCGCATGCCGCTTGGCGCCCGAAGAGGAGGTCTCTTGTGTACGTAGCAGCCCGCAGGGTCCGTCACGTGGACGACATAGACGCAGTTTCGCGCAAGGTTCGCGAAGACTTCCTCCCCATAGTCCGGACGGTTCCTGGATTCGTTGCCTACTACCTAGTCGACGCGACTCATTCGACGTTCTCAATCACAATCTGTCAGGACGAGGCTGGAGTCGAGGAAGCAATAGCTCGAGCGTCGGAGTGGACAAAAAACAATCTCGGCGGACTCGTCGAATCTCCTCCCGAGATTATTCAGGGTGAGGTAGTCGTCGAAAACCTTGTGTGAGCAGGCCCAAGACCAACTCGGGGCACATACCAAGACACGACCCCGGGGGGCCAACGGGCGACTACTGCAGATCGCTCAGCTTCTCGCGGTACTCGTCCCGGCCGATCTCTCCGCGGGCATACCGCTCGGCCAAGACCTCCTTGGCGCGGGTTGTAGCCTCGACCGTGCCCGCCTCCCGCTCGCGGCCGCCGATGCTGCGAACGATCGCCCAGACCGCGAAGCCGACGAGGGCAACGAACCCAAGCATCATCAGAGAGCCCCAGAGCCACATCCAGTCGCTATCCATGCCGAACCGGCCGTGGCCGTGGCTCGCGAGCAGGAGGCCAGGAGACGAGAGGGCATACACCCGCTCCATCCTAGTAAGCGAAGGCGCCCTGCCGACCGCAGCCGGACGAACTGAGGCCGACACGGGTTGCCGCGGCGCTGGCCGCATGAGCGGTCGCGATCGTCTGCTCGTTAACGTCGCGAGCGCCCTACCGCGCCTTTCCGTGCCCCTCTCCGTGCCCCCTCTAGCGCCCAGCAGCATGGGCGAAACGG
>JAUXJK010000203.1 GCA_030624785.1 Actinomycetes bacterium | reverse complement strand
GAAGCGAGAACGCCGTCGACAGGGTCGCTCGGTGTCGTGGGAGCCTTGAACATCTCGACCCCGCCGGTTCCGTCCTCCACGACGAGATCGGTGAACGTCCCGCCCGTGTCGCACGCGAACCGGAGACACCTATTGGTGTTCTCAACCTCCATCGCGCGAGCACTCTACTGCACTTCACGTCGAGTTCAGCGGCGTTCGGTCGCGGCTCGAAACGCGTCGTCAATCGGTGCGGAACGGGTGAGTCGAATCGGCGTAATCGTCACGTTCCCGTTCGCGAGTTCGTCGAGGTCTGTGCCCTTCATTTTGTTGGGTACTCGGAGAGAGCCGCTGAAGTCGTGGACATAGCGGCCCGGCTCAGCGGCTCGAAAGATGCTGTCATAGCCCGTGAGCGCAAGCTCCGTGACAAGTCGCGGAGTCGCGGTTTCCGCGTCGTGAGGAAAGTTGACGGAAATGACGTCGGCGTTCTGCGGAAACCCGGCCTCTCGGATCGAGTCAAGGACATCGGCCGACAGCTGCGCTGCGCGATCCCAGAGAGCCTCTGGACTGGCCGTCCACGCGTATTTCCCCCACGCGCCGTGGTCGTGGAGGTCTCCCGTTGAGAACGCAACGGAGGGAATATCCGCGATCCACCCCTCGATCGCGGCACCGACCGTGCCACTCGACAGTAGAAACGCCAGTCCATGGTTGAGCCCGAGGTTGATGCCCGAGACGACCATTTGCGGACGGTCGTCGAACAGCGAGTGAACGCCGAGCTGCACGCAGTCGGCGGGAAAGCCGCTCGCAACGTGGATCTCGAAGCCGTCGCGGGTGATCGTCTCGACCTCGATGTCCTCGAACCGGGTAATGGCTTTCCCGATCCAGCTGCGTTCCCGAGCCGGGACGACAGCCCGAACGGGCGCGAGCGAGGACAGTGCCCGCATGAACGGGACAAGCGAAGGCGAGTCGACGCCATCGTCGTTGGTAACCAGGAGGAAGCTCACCGCGCTGCAGCGTATCGAGCTGCAGTTCCAGCCCGCGTAGTTCAGCTCGAACTTGCCGCAGTTCGCGTGACGCGTCAGAGTAGGCGCCGATGGCGCTGAGGCTCGGTATCGATGTCGGTGGCACGTTCACCGATCTCTTCCTGCATGACGATGAGACGGGAGCCTTCTGGCTGGCCAAGACTCCAACCACGCCCGAGGACCAGTCGATTGGCGTCCTCGCCGGCACACAGGAGGTGTGTCGCCGCGCTGAGATCGATCCGGCTCGTCTAGATGTGATCCTGCATGGCACCACCGTGGCTACGAACGCGGTGCTCGAGGGTAAGGGCGCGCGGGTCGGTCTACTCGTCACGCAAGGTTGGGCGCATCTGATGCATCTGGCCGAGTCCTGGACACCCGGGCCGCTGTTTGGCTTCTTCGATTACATCAAGCCTGAGCCGCTCGTCGAGTTCGAGGACATTCGAGAGATCCCCGAGCGCCTCGATGCGCGCGGCGAGGTCCTTGTGCCACTCGATGAAGCTGCTGCGATGAAGGCAGTTGAGGAGCTCCGGGATGCGGGGATCGAGGCCCTGACTGTCTGCCTGCTCAACTCTTACGCCAACGCTGAGCACGAGCAGCGCGTGGAAGCGATTGCGACGGCGGCGCTCGGCTCAATTCCAGTTTCGATCTCTTCGAATATCACGCCCGAGTTCCGGGAATACGAGCGGGCGGTCACCACGGTCATGAACTCTTATATTGGGCCGGTTCTCCATGGGTATCTCTCGAGTCTCGCGACGAAGCTCGAAGCCAACGCGATTCCGGCGCCACTTCAGGTCGTCCGCTCAGACGGTGGCCTTCAGTCGCTCGCCGCCGCTCGTGAACACCCGGTACAGACGGTGCTTTCGGGCCCCTCGGGCGGCGTGAACGGTGCAGCCTTTGTTGCGCACCGAGCCGGGTACGACAGGATTCTGACGCTCTATATGGGTGGCACGTCAGCCGACGTCGCAGTGTGCGTCGGCGGGTCACCGACGATCACGCGCGAGACTCGAGTCGGGTCGTTTCCGGTGCGGGCTCCCTCTGTGGACGTCGAGTCCATTGGCGCGGGCGGCGGGTCGATCGCATCTGTGTCACCGGTCACCGGTGCGCTGCGCGTCGGCCCGGAATCTGCCGGTGCCGCACCCGGGCCAGCCGCCTACGCGCGCGGTGGTACCGAACCGACCGTCACCGACGCCAACGTCGTTCTTGGTCACCTTCCGCCGGTACTGCTCGATGGTGCGATGCACCTCGATGTCGATCCCGCGCGCGCCGCGGTCGAGACGGTGGCCGAGGCCATGGGAGTCGACGTTGCGCGCGCGGCCGAGGGCATCGTTGCGATTGTCAACGAGAACATGCTCGGAGCACTCCGCGTGGTGACCGTTCAGAAGGGGCTTGATCCCAAGGACTTCGCCCTCGTCGCTTTCGGCGGAGCCGGAGGCCTGCACGCAAACGCGATCGCCGAGACTCTCGGTTGCTATCCACTCATCGTGCCGCCAGAGCCGGGCGTGCTCTCGGCGCTTGGTTTTATCGCCGCAGATGTTCGCAACGAATTCGGGCAAACATACATCCGTACGACCGACGGTCTCGACGCGACGGAGGTGACTGGTGTACTCGAAGAGCTTGGCACGCAGGGCAGCGACTGGCTTGCCCAGGAGGACGTGGACGAAGCCGCTCGCGAGCTGTCATACGTGCTCGACATGCGCTACCACCGACAGGGATTCGAGTTGCCGATCGATGTCGAGGAGTCGGAGCTAGCGACTCTTGACCTCGACGCCCTGGCTGACAGATTCCGTGCGCTTCACGACCGGCTCTACGGGTTCTCGTTGCCTGGCGCGGTCGAGATCGTCAACGTTCGTGCGCGCGCCGTTGGTCGTGTTACCAAGCCTTCGCTCCCCGACTACGAGCTGTCCGGAGCCGACGCCTCCGGCGCGCAGAGCTCGACACAGCAGGTTTGGCGTGACGGCGAACATCTCACCGTTCCCGTCTACGAGCGGGCCAAGTTGCTGCCGGGCATGGAGTTCGACGGTTTCGCAATCGTCGCTCAGTACGATGCAACGACCGTCGTGTTGCCCGGCCATCGGGCGTCGGTCGACCGTTGGCAGAACCTGATCGTCGAGCCCAGTCAATGAGCACGTTGAAACTCGATCCCGTCACGCTCGACCTGATCGAGAACGGCCTGAAGAACGCCCGCTTCGAGATGGACGAGGTCGTGCGGCGCGCCGCGATGTCACCGACGATTCGTGAGCAACACGACGAGTTCCCCATGATTGCCAATGACCGGGGTCAGATGGTCGTCGGGCAGTTTGGCTCCTACATTCCCGAGGTGATCGCGTCGTTCGGCGGCGAGATCCACGAGGGCGATGTCGTGCTCCTGAACGATCCGTACCTCTGCAAGGGATCGATCTCGCACTGCAACGACTGGCTCGTGATCGTGCCGATCTTCCACGAGGGGTCACTCGTCGGATACTCGAGCCTGTTCGGACACATGATGGATGTCGGCGGTCGAGTGCCGGGGAGCCAGGTGACGGATGCGCTCTCGATCTGGGACGAGGGGCTGCGCATTCCGCCGGTCAAGATCATCGAGGACGGCGTGCTCAATGAGACCGCGCTGAACATCATCCTCAACAACACGCGCACACCAGACATGAACCGCTCGGATCTCATGGCGATCATCGCGGCGTGTCGCGCAGCGGAGACTCGTGTCGGCGACCTGTGCGATCGCTTCGGGCGCGAGACGTACATGACCGCGTGTGACGATCTGCTCGAGCGCACCAAGCAGGGGATGATCCGGCTGATTCGCGAGTTCATCCCTGAAGAGAAGGTCACATTCTGGGACTGGGTCGATGACGACGGGCGCGGTTCTGCCCCGCTCAAGCTCCAACTCACGATCTGGCGTGAGGACGACAAGGCCTTCTTCGACTGGACGGGTACCGACCCGCAGACACCAGGCAGCGTCAACTTTCATATTCACGAGAGTCTGTGCAAGCTGTTCTTCGGCGTCTATCTGATCATGGCCTACGACCCGGCGATTCTCTTCAACGAGGGCTACAACGACGTGTTTGAGGTCGTCCTGCCGGAAGGCTCGCTCCTCAATCCGGAGTTTCCGGCACCGCTTTCGAACCGGCTCAGCATCCACACGCGTTTCTTTGACTGTCAGTCCGGGGCGCTCGGACAGAACGCTCCCGGCCTGTCGATGGCCGCCGGGTACGGAACGAGTCCGTACCTCGTGTTCGCCGGCACTGACGCCGACGGCGAGTATTTCCAGATGGTCGAACTTCTGTTCGGCGGCCTGCCTGGCCGGCCGGCGGATGATGGGCTGGATGGACACTCCTGGTGGCCGATGTTTCGCACGACGCCGGCCGAGTACATGGAGAGTTATTACCCCGTGGTGCTTGAACGATACGAGCCTGTGATCGACACGGGCGGGCCCGGGCTTCACCGCGGCGGGACAGGAATCGAAAAGCAGTACCTGTTCCGAGCTGCGGGCGCCGTGACCGTGAACGATGACCGTGCGCTTCTCTCACCATGGGGCATTGACGGCGCGAAGCACGGCGGTCGTTCCAACAAGGCAATCATTCGGGCGGACGGAACGCGGGAAGAGCTCCCGTCGAAGATCGACAATGTCTCGGTTGAGGTTGACGATCGCATCGTATTTCGCTCTGCTGGGGCGGGAGGTTGGGGAGATCCCCTCGAGCGGCCGATCGAGAAGGTCGAGCGTGACATCAGGCGACGGCTCGTGAGCAGCGAATCGGCGCACGACGACTATGGGGTCGTAGTCGGTGATGCAGCGGCGACGACCGCATTGCGCGAGCAGCTGAGAGCCGAGCGAGGCGAGCCAAAG
>JAUXJK010000270.1 GCA_030624785.1 Actinomycetes bacterium | reverse complement strand
CTGTCAGGCGCGCGCGGGTTCTTCAATCTACTTGGGTCGCCGCCAGATGGGCGTTGGCTTCACGCAATGCGGGCAAGTCCCGGCTCTTCCACGATTCGGCCAGCTGGCGGTAGGGCGCACTCGCCGAATTTCGATCGCCCAACGCAACGTAGGAGCGGGCCAGACCCAGCAGCGCCAACGAGCGGTTTGGCATGCGGAGCAACAATGCGTTGAACTGCTTGACAGCGTCGCCCGGTCTCGAGGCCGCGAGCAGCGCTTCGCCGTAGAACTCGTGCGCTGGTATGATCGGATTGGCCGCGCCACGGGGCAGCGGCATCTGCTCCGCAAGCTTCACCGACTCTTCGAGCCGTGCCAATCCCTGGTCGGTCTTGCCTCTCGCGATCAAAATCGCGCCGTCAACCTGCTTGTCCATGATTGCAAGCGGCGCGGCTGTTCGGCTGTAGAACGACTCTTCGCTCGCCGCCTTCTTGGCCAATTTGGCCAGCGCTTTCGACGCTTGCTCCGCAAGCGCCAACTCGCCAAGATTCACGGCACTGATGCCCGTAGCCAAGAGCTCCGGTGCCGTCGAGGCGTCGGTCACGGACTTCGTGCGCCATTGGCGCGTCTCGAGAATCAGTCGCGCTTCGATTCTCGGCAGCGTGCTGACGACGAATGCTTGCCCGCCATTTTTCTCGACGATCTTCTTCATCCGTTCGATCCACATCTCGGCGCGCTCATAGTCGCCCAGTTGGAGATCGCCGTACTGCCCCCAATCCAAAGCGTGAGTCATGTCGAGGGCGTTGTCGCCCGGTTCCCACAGCTCGACCGCGGCGTCGTAGGCCGACTGATTCGACGCCGATACCTGCTCCCACATGCCGTGTTGGATGAAGATGTGCGACGGCATGTGCCGTGCGTGAGAGACCGACGCTGCGATACTGGCGAACTTCCGCGCCGCCGGCAGCGCGAGCGGCGCGTGCACCGGATCGTCGAACGCATGGATCGTATAGTGCGCCGCGCCCGGATGATTGGGATCGCGATGGAATAGCTGCAGCGCGATCGATCCGGCCAAGATGCGCTGACGCTCGCCGGCTTTGCCTACCGCGCCTCCGGCACTGATCAGCGACAGCGCGTAAAACGCCGCCACCTCGTCGTCGTTGGGCTGGGCCCCGTAGAGGTCGCGCATCGCCTCCATATAGGCGGTGCGTCGCGCCTTGATGTCGCCCTCGCCGAAGAACAGGACTTCGACCGCCAGCAGGAAACCTTTCTCACGCGCCGTCGGCGCCTTCGCCAAGCGTGCATCCAGCGTCGGACCGAGCTTACTCAGCACGTCCTGCGGCGTTTGCCGGTCCATCTCCGCGATCAGCGGATGGTTGTAGCACAGCGACTCCCCCCAGTACGCCATGGCAAAATCCGGATCGGCCGCTTGCGCTCTTTTGAATTCGGCGATGGCTTGCTTCCAGCCGAAGCTGTGCAGAATGGTCGCGCCGCGCATGAAGTGTGCTTGCGCTTCCTCGGAGACGGTCGACGTCGGAAAATGGATCGTTCCGACCTCGTTGGCGCCAACTGCATGCGCCCAGAATCCCAACGCGGCCGCGAGAATACAGTTCCTGCCCAGCTGCTTCATCGTTCTCTCCCATACGATGCCGTGAGCTTACTCCCTTCTTTGCCATACATGATCCGTGTTCCCGAAGACACGCGCCGACTGCACCGCTGCCGGGCTCCCCGAGTCATCACCGGGGTGCAGCTCACCCAACTGTGACAAACTGTGACGAGCCACGGGCCATCTCGCCGAGGGAGGCGATGGGCTGGGTCGGCGTCATCGCCATCCGACCTCTCTGGCTCCTGATGCCCGCGGAGGGACTCCAGTGGCTCGTGGCCGGAGGCGTCGCATACACGGCTGGAGTTGCGTTCTACACAGCCAAGAATGTTCGGTACAGCCACTTCATGTGGCACTTGTTCGTGCTCGCAGGCACGGCGTGTCGCTCTGTCGTAGTGATGCGCTACGCACCTGAGAAGTGGCATACTCGCGCATCGCGCATCGCGCCGCGACGCCGAGCCGAGCCAGAGGTGCAATCCGTTCCATGCGTATTCTCGTCACAGGAAGCGCCGGCCATCTCGGCGAGGCTCTCGTTCAGACGCTGCAGGACAGTCGGCATGAGGCACTCGGCCTCGACTTGCTCGACTCGCCGTTCACGACCCACGTCGGCTCGATCTGCGATCCCGACTTCGTCCGCCGCAGCATGCGCAATATCGACGTCGTCATCCATACGGCTACGTTGCACAAGCCGCACTTGGCGACCCACTCCCGACAGGCCTTCGTCGACACGAATATCTCCGGGACGCTCAATATTCTCGAGGCAGCACTTGCTTGCGGGGCCTCGGGTGTCGTCTTCACCAGTACGACGAGCGTATTCGGAGCCGCACTGACTCCGCCCGGAGGCCAGGCCGCCAGCTGGATCACCGAAGACGTAGAGCCCATCGCGAAGAACATGTACGGCGCCACCAAGGCGGCTGCCGAAGATCTCTGTCGACTCTTCCACAGAACGAGCGGGCTACCGTCGATCGTGCTCCGCACCTCGCGGTTCTTCCTCGAGGCAGACGACAACCCGGAGAGCCGACGTCAGTACGATGAGCTGAACCTCAAGGCAAACGAGTTCCGCTATCGCCGCCTCGATCTCGCGGACGCCGTCGACGCACACCTGATCGCAGCGGAAAGGCTGCCCGAGATTGGGTTCGGTCGGTACATCTTGAGCGCAACGACGCCCTTCGAGCCGGCGCACCTATCGCGTCTGCGCTCGGACGCACCCGGAGTCGTGCGAGATCTCTTCCCCAACTACGAGCACGAGTACAGCCGTCGAGGTTGGACGATGTTCCCGGGTATCGAACGCGTCTACGTCAACCACCGCGCACGGCAGGAGCTTGGATGGAGCCCGCGCTTCGACTTCGGTCACGTTCTCGAGCGTTTGCGTTCGGACGAGGATCTGTTCAGCCCGCTCACCAGGACAGTCGGCACCAAGCCCTATCACCCGCAAAGCTTCGAAGACGGGCCCTATCCGGTCGAGAAGACCGGGTAGCGGGCCCGATGGCGGTAGAGATCAAGATCCTCGCAAAGCAGGACTCCGGGATCCTCGAGTCGGTGGCTGACGGTGTATTCGATGATCCGCTTGTCCCGGCGTCAGTCGTCGAGTTTCTCGATGACTCTCGCCATCACCTTGTGGTTGCAATCGACGCTGCCAACGACGAGGGCGAGATCGTTGGCTTTGCAAGCGCGGTCGACTACCTGCACCTAGACAAGACGACAAAGGAGCTTTGGATCAACGAGGTCGGCGTTGCGCCAACGCATCAACGACAGGGGATCGGCAAGTCGCTCCTGCGTTGCCTCTTGGCCCACGCGACAGACATTGGCGCCTCGGAAGCCTGGGTCCTGACCGACGGGGAGAACACCGCGGCGATGGCCCTCTACGCCTCGATGAACCTCAAGGGACCTCCAGAGGACGCTGTGATGTTCAGCTTCCCCCTCTCCTCGCATGGCAGCTCGCCAGGCTCGTGACTTCATTCATCCTCATTCGCCACGCGGAGTCCCCTTGGATGCCCGACGAGATGCGCCCGCTGTCCGCTGCTGGAAAGCGAGCGTCGGAGCACTTGGCCAAGTCGCTGGCGGAACTCGGGATCGAGGCCATCTACTCGAGCCCCTATCGACGTGCGGTCGAGACAGTGACGCCACTCGCCGCTCTTCTCGGTCAGCCGATTCAGGAACTCACCGATCTGCGAGAACGCGAGTTCGGCTCCATCGAGAGCGAT
>JAUXJK010000366.1 GCA_030624785.1 Actinomycetes bacterium | reverse complement strand
TCTTCTTTCGTTGGCACGGGTCGGGGCGCTGATGGTGGTCACGGGAGGCATCGCAACGCTGGCGCTCGGCTTCTGGCTCGTTGGGTTGACCGACCGCGAGCCGTCCGAAGCCTGGCTCTCAGCTTCGGTCGCCTTGCTTTTGGCCGCGTTCGTTCTGGGAGCGATCGGCGGCCGCCCACTCAAACGCGCGCGCGTTTTGTCGGCGAGCGCCTCGGCAGATACCTCGCCCGCCAAGATATCGGAACTCCTCCGAATGCCCGTCGCACGTGCGGCCAATGCCATCGCCGGCCTCGCCTCAGTTGCCGTGCTCGTACTCATGGTGTGGAGGCCAGGCGGATAGCTCGCTCCTGGCGATTGCTACCCACCAAGCCCATCGAGACCGGCATCAGAGAACGGCGAGATACCTCTTGATCTCCCAGTCATGCACCTGCACGCGGTATTCGTCCCACTCCTGGCGCTTGATATCGACGTAGCGTTCGAAGATGTGCGCACCGAGGGCTCGCTCAGCGAGCTCTGACTTGGCCAGCTCATCCACCGCCTGGCCGAGTGTCTCGGGCAGCCCGATGATACCCAACTCCTCGCGCTCGCTCGGTGACAGGTCATAGAGGTTCTGTTCCATGGGATCAGGCAGCTCGTAGCCCTTTTCGATCCCGTCGAGACCCGCGTGTAGCAAGCACGCAAACGTCAGGTACGGGTTGCACGAAGGATCCGGGCATCGAATCTCGGCGCGCGTGGCCTGCTCTTTGCCTGGGTGATAGAGCGGAATTCGAATCAGGGCGGAGCGGTTGCGTCGCGACCATGCGACATAGACGGGGGCCTCGTACCCGGGCACGAGACGCTTGTACGAGTTGACCCACTGAGCGAAGATGCCCGTGATCTCACGCGCATGCTTCAATTGCCCGGCAATGAAGGCCTTGCCGACCTGGGACAGATGCCACGCGTCGTCACTTGAGTGGAAGGCGTTGCGTCCATCCTTGAAGAGGGACATGTGTGTGTGCATCCCGGATCCGTTCTCACCGAATAGCGGCTTTGGCATGAATGTTGCATAGACGCCGTTCTGCTCGGCGATCTCCTTCACGATCATCCGATACGTGAGGGTGTGATCCGCCATCGCCAACGCCGGCGCGTAGCGTATGTCGATCTCCTGCTGTGACGGCCCGACCTCATGATGGGCGTACTCGACGGGAATTCCCATCGATTCCAGAGCGCGGATGGTCTCGAGCCGCCACTCGTCGGCGACGTCGCGCGTCGTCATATCGAAGTAGCCACCATTGTCCAAAACCTCGGTGCCCTTGTCGTCGGCGAAGTAGAAGTACTCGAGTTCTGGTCCGACGTTGAACGTGTCGAATCCCATCGACTCCATTCGATCGAGCGCCTTCCGGAGAACGTAGCGAGGATCGCCCTCGTAGGGATCGCCGTCGGGAGTGATGATGTCGGCGATCATTCGACCGACCTTCTTGCCGCCAGACCCCCAGGGCATTAGCTGAAACGTCTCGGGGTCAGGAATCGCGACCATGTCCGACTCTTCAATCGGATTGAAGCCCGTAACCGAAGACCCGTCGAATCCCTGACCGTCGTCCAGCGTCAGTTTGAGCTCGGAGCGCGCCAGCGCAAAGCTCTTGAGATGGCCGAGAATGTCAGTGAACCAGACCAAGATGAACTCGATGTCTTCCTTCTCGACCCTCTCAAGTACGGCCTTCCGCGCCGCTGGATCGCTCGTAGCTCTGCCCATCGTTCCTCCTCGCAATTGTGTGTCTAGAACGCAAAAAAGCCTCAGGCACCGCTAGAGCGCCTGAGGCCGCGTCGCCTCAATAACCGAACTATAGCGACGGCATCTTCGATCCGCTATGCGAAGACATTGACACGCCTGCAGGGGATTCGCGACTAGGCGGGTGTTGCCGACTCCGCCTCGACGGGGCGTCTGCCGAACGCCAGGTAGGGCTCCCACCGCTCAGACACTGCCGGCGCCGAAAGAGTGATGAAGAGCGCAGCGGCCGGTGGCCGCGGCCTGCGCCTGGGGTGCATCTCAGCTTCATCGGGAAGTCGGCTGCCCTTGCGCAGGTTGCAAGGCGCACACGACGCAACGATGTTCTCCCATGCTGATGGGCCACCCCGACTGCGTGGCACGACGTGATCCAGCGTGAGCTTGCCGGAGACGCCGCAGTACTGGCAGCAGAAGCCGTCACGTGCGAACAGCGCCTTGCGTGAGATCCTTCGATGCGTGACGCGCGGTACACGAACGTAGGAAACAAGCCGAATGACGTGTGGCCAGGGAAATCGGCGCGATGCTGCGCGGATCGCTCGCGGCTCCTCCTCGATCACTTCGGCCTTGCCCTTGAATACCAGAACGAGGGCTCGCCTGACTGTGCACACGTTGAGCGGCTCGTAGCTCGCATTCAATACGAGTACGTGGGTCACGCCTCGCTCCTCCCGCGAGACAGCGGTAGACGAGCGACTTGTCCCGAACCCTCGCCGCAACTCCAGGCACGCCTCGACGAGTCGGACGTCGCACTCGGTCGTGCTGGCCATACCACCTGCCTACATCGTAAACGTCAGCTGCTGGCCATGGCCCGCTCCACAGCCTCCTGCTCTTCC
>JAUXJK010000012.1 GCA_030624785.1 Actinomycetes bacterium | reverse complement strand
TTCGGCGGATCGCAGAGGAACCCGTCGCCGACGACGAGCTCGAGAAGGCTCGCAACTACTCGAAGGGGCGCCTCGTTCTTGGGCTCGAAGACCCGCGAGGGCTCATCATGTTCGGCCTGCGCGGCGCCGTGCTCGAGGGCGGCGTCCGAGAGCCAGACGAGGTGCTGCGAAGCCTCGACGATGTCACCGCGGAAGACATCCAACGCGTCGCTCGCGACATCATTCAGAACGACCGACTGAACCTCGCGCTGCTCGGCCCATTCGAAGACGCTGAGCGGTTCGAAGCGCTGCTCGCTTAACAGGCTCCGCCCGAAACTACGGCGTAGCTACGCCGAACGCGTCGCCACAATCCAGTCGCGAAACGCTGCAAGCAACTCGGCGATATGCGTCCGCGTGGTTTCGTCCGTGAGGTTTCCGGCTTCGTCAAACCTCTCGGACGCACCCGACACCCAGAGCTCAGGTTTCGGAAGAACCCTGCTGCCCGGATTGCCAAGGATCTGATGCACCTGGAACTGTGACGCGCGCGTGCCGAAACCTCCGGGTGTCGCCCCCATGAGAGCGAACGGCTTTCCGCGCAGGGCCTGCTGAGGTTGACGCGAGGCCCAATCAAGCGCGTTCTTCAGGACGCCCGGCATTCCCCGGTTGTACTCCGGTGTCGCGAGAAGCACACCGTCGGCCTCCTTGATCCGCGTCTTGAGTTCGACGACCGCTGGCGGATCGCCAACGTCCTCAACGTCGCCGTTGTAGAGCGGAACGTCGATGAGGTCAATTGGCTCCACGTGAATGCCGGGCACGTCCGCCTTGGCGGCAGCCCGAACAAGACCGCGGTTGATCGAAGCCTTTCGCAGGCTTCCCGCGATCGCCACGACGTTGATTGTCTCTGCCATGGTCGTAGTCCCCTTCGTCGGATTCGTCTAGAGATTCGAATGCGCACCGTCGAGCGCGCAGCGTGAGCTATGGTCGCCGTCGTGGCCAATCTTCTCGATCATGCTGAACAGCTTCTCGCACAAGCCTACGCAGAGACGCTTGCTCGCGTACCCGCGAACACCCCGATCTTCGACGCCCACGTGCATGTCGGCACCGACATCGACGGCTTCGTGTCGCGGCGCGACGAACTCGTAGCGTTTCTCGATGAGAGCAATTCCGCCGGGGCGTTCGTGTTCTGCCTCGATGAGCCTGACCGTACCCCGGCATTCACCGCCGCGAACAACAGGACCATCGCCGACGCCGCTGCCTCGAACGGCAAGCTGTTGCCGTTCGTGCGACTCGATCTCGAGGACAGGCCTACCGAGGAGGCTCGTCGGGTGCTTGACCTCGGCGCACGGGGCATCAAGCTCCATCCACGCTCACAACGATTCTCGGTCGGCGACGATCGGCTTGATCCGATATTCGCACTCTCGGCGGAATACGGCGTCCCGATCCTGATTCATGGAGGGCGTGGACTCCCACCGATCGCCGACGATCTCGAGCGGCTTGTCTCTCGCCACGAGGATGCTCAGCTCATCATCGCCCATGCGGGCGTCGCCGATCTTGAGCGACTCACAGGCCACTTCGGCGGTCGACCAGGTGTCTTCTTCGACACCTCGGCCTGGAGTTTCTACGACCTCATCGACCTCTACGGCAGGGTCGCGCCGGAGCAGATCCTGTACGCATCCGACTACCCGTACGGCCAGCAGCCAGGCTCTCTTCGGCTCGTTTTGAGCGTGGCCGAGACGATGGGCTTCTCGGAAGATCAGCTGCGCGCGATATTGGGCGGAACGGCTCAGGCGATCGCCGACGGGTCACCACCCGCGCCGACCACGCCTCCGGGCGTGCCGAGCCTCGAGCACCCGGTCACGCTCTTGCGCATCCACCACTACCTGGCGATGGCGATCCCCCTCCTGTGGAGCCGTATGCCGGACACGATCGGCGTTCTCGGCCTTGCGCTCAACACAACGCGCTCGAACGGCACCGACGTCGCCCGCCTCGACGAACTGAGCGAATATCTCGGATGCGCCCGCGACCTATGGGCTCGCGCGGCCGAAACCGAGGACGAGCAGGAAGCTTTCACGCTCGTCCGCATCGTCATGCGTCTGCTGCACGTCGCCGATATCGCAGCGCTGAGCACGCCCCGATAGATGTCGGATGCTGAGGCTGTCGCGGCAGTCGTTCTCGCCGCTGGCGCGGCCACCCGATTCGGCAGCCCGAAGCAGAACATTCTCCTGCCGGCAGTTCTCGAGAGCATCGAGGCTGTCGAGGCATTCGCAGAGGTGGTGATCGTCGCTGGCGCGCACCCAATCGACGTCACACTGCCTCCGCGTGCACGCATTGTGCAGTGCGCAGACTGGCAGCGAGGGCCCGGCGCATCACTCCGCTGCGGCCTATCGCCGCTAGGGGCTGAAACCCAGGCCGCCGCAGTCGTGCTTGCCGACGGACCGCGCCTTGATCCGCGTGCAATCGCTCGCATGGTGGATGTATGGCGGCAAGGCCAGGGTTCGGTTCTGGCGGCGAGCTATGACGGTGAGCGAAGCCACCCGGTCGTGCTGGCTCGCTCGGTGTGGGCGCGAATACCGGAAGGCGGCGGCCGGGAACTCGCTGCGCGCCTCATCGATTGCAGCGACCTTCGTGAGCCAGGCGACGTCGATACGGAGGAGGATCTCGCGGGCCTGGGAGGGAACTGACATGTATGAACCCGATCGCTCAGCGCGATTCGCCAACCGCCGCCACCGAACCGCCGGTACGCGCCGAGGCGGCTGCGCTTCCTGATTCACCGTCCTCCGGCCCCGGTGGGTCGTCGAAGGAGAGGGTCGTTTCGTCACTTGGAGTCGCGCGCGAGCGACGGAAACTTCAGGTCGACGAGATCGCGGAGCAAGCTGGTCTTACGGTCGAGGCCGTCGACGCCCTCGAGCAGGGCCGTCTCTATCGCTTCCCATCTCAGCGCGAAGCGATCGCTGCAGCCGTTCTCTATAGCTCGGCACTCGGAATCTCCGTCAACGAGGCGCGCCAGCTTGCCGGCCTGCCTCCCCGCGAGAGCCTGCTTGGCCGTTCAGCACTAACTCGCACAGGCGCGATCCTCGCGTTCGTCGTCGCGACGGCGTTGCTTGGCTGGTTCGTGATCGTGCCGCGGCTCGCTGATGAGGCTCCTGCCGCCGATGCCGACGTCGCGACACTTCTACCGGCTCCGGAGCTGGCCGCATCACTGCCGGAACGCTGGGAGATCGAGATCGACGTCCTGAACGGCTCGGAAGTTGGTCGCGCCGGAGCTCGCCTTGCCGACAAGATCGCGGGGCTCTCGTACCAGATCAAGGACGTGGGGAACGCGCCCCGTGACGACTATCCAGAGACGCGCGTCTATTACACGCCCGGTAGTGCTGGCATCGCCGAGCGCCTGGCCGCTGAGCTTGGCGTCACAACGCAGGAGCTTCCTGGCGGGAACGAGCCACGCCGCCTCGTCGTCATTGCGGGCGCCGAGGCCCCTCTCGACTAGCCGCTAGACGAGCGGCGTACGAAGATCCGACAGCTTCTGCTTCAGCTCGCTGGACGCAAACTCCAGACCGGCTTGCTGGTCGCAACAGTTGCGTACATGCTTCCAGAGGACCTCTTCCAGCTTGTAGCAGCGATCACACGCCGAACAGTTCTCGAGGTGGTGCTGGACGGTCGCTCGTTCGTCGGCCGTCAGGCTGCGGTCGAGAAACGGCTGAAGTAGCTCCTCGCACTTGGAACAGTCGGGTCGCGCCGTCATGCCACTACCTCCGTACTCGCGAGCTGCTGTTTCAAAACACGTCGCCCGCGATGAAGCCGCGACATGACAGTGCCAATGGGAATATCGAGGATGCGCGCCGCGTCAGCGTACGAAAAGTCGCTCAAGTCGACTAGCACGACCACATCGCGGAAGTCGTGTGGCACTGCGGCCAGGGCGTCCACGATGCTGTCCTGGGACAGCCGACCCACGAGCTTCTCGACATCTGACTCGCTCTGATCGTCGAGCTTCCCGTAGAGGAAGTAGTCCGACTCCTCGAGCGACTGAGTGTCCGGCGCCCTTTGTGATCGACGTCCGCGGTCGATATTGAGATTCGTCAGGATGCGAAGCAGCCATGCGCGCAAGTTCGTGCGCGGCTCGTAGGAGCGCCAGTTGCGGAAGGCACGAACGTACGTCTCCTGAACGAGATCCTCGGCGTCCTCGCGGGAGCCAGCGATACGTCGGGCGACGCGGTAAACCTGATCGGAGAGCTCTAGAGCCTCCTCTTCGAACCGCGTGCGATCGCGCGCTTCACCCACGACTTCGCGTACATCGTCTGATGGTGCTTCAGTCACTAGATCGGACACTAGCATCGTGTGGAATAACGGCTCGGCCAGCCGTGGTATTCCCGGCTATGTCTCGGCGAGCAGGGGAAACCCGCCGCGTTTGAGCGCATTGATGATTGTGTCGCGGTCGACCACGGCATCGTCCCAGGAGACTGAAACCTGGCCCATCAAGCTGGCGTTCGCCGACTCGATTCCCTCGACGCGCTCGAGAACCCCGCCAAGACGCATGACACAGCGTTCGCATCTGATCCCGCTCACCTGGAGCGTCTCGGAAAGAGTGGTCACGCGTCAATGCTAGCCCCGGCATAGACAGTGCCGCAGCCCTGAGGGCTGCGGCACTTGGAGGAGGTGACCGGAGGATCGGGCAGGCGGTACGACCCCCCGGTCGGTTGCGCTTCCGGCTAGGTCGTGCTGGCTGAACGACCTCGGGCCCTAAGGGAGGATGCTGGGCCGCGGAAGCTGGACATCAGCCGCCCGATGGCGGGCGACGCCCAAGCTCGATTGTCAATGTGGTGGTGGTTCCGTCGTCTCTGATGACGTCGAGGACGATCTCGGCGCCGGGTCGTTTGTTCGCGACGACGTCGACGAGCTCCTGGCTCTTGGTAACAGGAGTCCCGTCAACATGGGTCACGATGTCGCCGCCGACGATGAAGTTGTCACCGTTAACGATCACATCGCGTTCTCCGCCGGTAAGGCCACTCTCGGCTGCTGGACTGCCGTCGGTGACCTCGGCGACGAGTATCCCCTCATCGACCGGTAGCTGGACGTTCTCGGCGAGCTCCTGGCTGATGGTCTGAATGCGAACACCGAGATAGGCGTGCTCGACCTTACCGGTCTCGAGGATCTGGCTCGCGACGTTTCTCACCGTGTTCACCGGCACTGCGAACCCGATACCCACGTTTCCTTCGGACACACCTCCGCCGGTAAGAATCTGCGAGTTGACGCCGATGACCTCACCGCGGTCGTTGAGTAGTGGTCCACCTGAGTTGCCGCTGTTGATGGGTGCGTCTGTCTGTATGACATTGTCGATCCTGAAACCGTCGGGCGCACGGATGCTGCGTTGAACAGCGCTCACGATGCCCTGGGTCACAGTGCGATCAAGCCCGAATGGGTTACCGATCGCTATGGCGGTGTCGCCCGGAACAAGACTCTCGGAGTCGCCGAGCGGCACCGGAGTCAGCGCGCGACCGTCCGTATCGACCTCAAGGATTGCGATGTCAGTAGATGGATCCACACCGAGCACCTTTGCCTCGACCGGATTTTCATCATCGGAGAAGACAACCTGAACCGTCTCTGCGTCCTCAACGACGTGGAAGTTCGTCACGATGTGACCTTCCTTGTCGATGACGAAGCCTGATCCGAGGCCGCGCGGCTGCTGGCCAAAGAAGTCTTCGGCGTCTCCGAGTTCGTTGGCGGCCGTGAGGGTGCGGACTTGGACTACTCCGGGCGAGTATCGCTCGTAGATCTCTTGGACGGTGAGGACATCACCCAAATTCGAGACCTCGAGATCCGCCGTTGTCGCCGTGGGTTCGTCTGCTTCGCCCCCGATCGGCGTAAGACTCGGTTCGGGCGCCGCCTCCGCATTTTGGATGACGGTCGTGGAGCCACCATCGTCGTCAACTGCGACGACGACGCCCGCTGCAAGACCTCCACCGAGAGCGGCCGCAGCGAGCAATGGAGCGGTGCGCACCATTCGGCGACGCCACTTTCCATGCTGCTTGGGCTCTTCCGGGGTGGAGTGAAGCTCTTCGACGACGGGCATCTCTGCCGTCGACTGTTCGGGCTGCAGTGGCGGCTGGTTGCCGGGCTGCAGCGGAGGTGTTGGCTCGTCAGGATTCCATTCAGTCATGCCTAGGGTTATATCGGCCAGGCGTTCAGTCCCGATTGCCCCCGTATTCAGGCGAGTGTTCCTGACGTTGAATCCGTGTTAAGCGCCGCACGCGGGGTCGCATCACCATCAGTCGAGACCCGCCAGCCCCCAGAACAACGCTTCGTGACTCAGCACGGCCGCAAAGGCGTCCTCGGCGGCGCGGTGGTGCTCCGATGATGCCGCGAGTTCGCGGTCTACGACCGCCGCTAGCTCCGCAACGAACGCCGCGAACTCTTCATTGGCCCAGTGCCCGACGACCTCTGAGAATCGCTCGTCACCTCCAGACGCGCCTTGCCACGCGTCGAGGTATGCGACTTCGATGGCCCACATGCCTGTAACCGCCACCGGGTACGGGCTTGTTGCGAAATCGGCAAGATCCCCGATGTACGCGGAGGCCTCTGGCAATGGCTCGCGGTCGAGGCCTACCGCGAGCGACGCGGCGCGATCCTCGAACCACACCAGCTCGTCGGTGAAAGCGTCGATTCCGGACGCGATCAACCTGAAGTCCGCTTGTGGGGCCCCAACCAGGAGCCGGCCCCAGGCCCGCGTAAGTCCGGCGACGAAAAGGTAGTCCTGCTCCATCCAGCGCGAAAGCGCCGCCACAGGCAGCGTGCCATCGCGCACACGATCAAGGAACTCGTGCCTCGTCGCTGCGTCCCACAACTCGGCGTTTCGCTCGATCAGAGCCGCGGTCGTGAGGCTCATCGGCTCGCGAGGGAAGACTCGAAGAAGGCGAGCTCGAGACGCATCGCAGTCGAGTAGTGACGGTAGAGAGCTGCTTCGTCGCCCGCCAGGCGGTCGACAAGAGCCTCGAGCGCCGTCGCATGCGCATCGAATTCGTCGGAGGAATAGGTCTCGATCCACTCGTAGTACGGCGAGTCGCGCAGCGCAACCGGCTTGAGCTGCTGGCCAAGCCACGCGTAAAGGCGCATGCACGGTGCCATCGCAGCCGCCGCGTATGCGGGCGACTCGAGCGAGGCAACGCGAAGCAAGAAGTCCGTGTACGCGCTCGTAGCCTGAGTAGGAGCTGCGGCGAGATCGACCTTCCAGCGTTCGGCATAGGATCGATGAAGCTCGAGCTCATCGTCGACCGCGTCAAGCAGTCGCTTGAAGGCGCGCATGCTCTCGCGATCAGGCGCTCGCGCAACGCAGAGTGCGTATGCGCGGGCGAACGCTTCGAGAAAGAACGCGTCCTGGGCAACGTAGTGCTGAAACACCGGTCTCTCGAGGCGCCCCGATGCGATGCCCTGCGCGAAGGGATGATCGCGACACTGCTCCGCGATCGGACGGCAACGCGACCAGAGGCGGCTCGAAATCAAGCTCGCCTCTAGAAGACTGGCGTCTCGCGCCAGACCCCCCAGACCTCTCGCAGCGCATCACACATCTCGCCCATCGTGACGTCGGCCTTCGCGGCATCCACGAGCCCCGGCATCAGGTTGGTGTCAGCGGTAGCGTCGTTCTTGATCCGCGCGAGGCAGGCCTCGACACCGGCGCTATCGCGCTGTGCCCGCATCGCCTGCACCCTCTCGACCTGAGTTGTCTCGAGCGAAGGATCGACCTTGAGCAGCTCAAGGCGCTCAACCTCGTCGGGCTCCTCGTACGCGTTGACACCAACAATCGCTCGCTCGTCGTTCTCCAGCTCGCTCTGAAACCGAAAGGAAGCCTCCGCGATCTCGCGCTGGAAGAAATTCTCGCGAATCGCCGGAATCACTCCTCCGAGTTCGCGAATCTCATCAAAGTACGCGTAGGCCTGTCGTTCGAGCTCGTCGGTGAGCTCCTCTACGAGATAGGAGCCCCCGAGAGGATCAGCGCTGGACGCTGCGCCAGTCTCGTGAGCAATCACCTGCTGCGTGCGCAGCGCGATCTTGACCGCGTGCTCGCTCGGCAAGGCGAGGGCCTCGTCGTAGGAGTTGGTGTGGAGAGACTGGCAGCCGCCCATCACAGCCGCAAGCGCCTCGAGCGCGGTTCGCACGATGTTCACCTCGGGCTGCTGAGCCGTGAGTGACACCCCGGCCGTCTGAGCGTGGAAGCGCATGCGAAGTGATCGCTCGTCCTTGGCGCCGTAGCGTTGCTTGAGCTCGCGCGCCCAGATACGACGCGCCGCGCGGTACTTGGCCACCTCTTCGAAGAAATCGATGTGCGCGTTGAAGAAGAACGAGAGCCGCGGCGCAAACGAGTCGATGTCGAGACCGCGAGCAATCGACTCTTCGACGTAGGCGAAGCCGTCCGCCAGCGTGAATGCAAGCTCCTGCGCAGCCGTCGATCCGGCCTCCCGGATGTGGTAGCCAGAGATCGAGACGGGATGCCAGCGAGGCATCTCGTTGGTACAGAACTCGATCATGTCAACGCAAAGTCGCATCGACGGTTCGGGCGGATATATCCACTCTTTCTGAGCGATGTACTCCTTGAGAATGTCTGTCTGAATCGTGCCGCGCAGCTCATCACGCGGCGTGCCTTGCTCCTCACCAACGCAGAGATAGAACGCCAACAACATTGCGGCCGAGGAGTTGACCGTCATCGACGTCGATACGTCGCCAAGCTCTATGCCGGCGAACAGATCGCGCATGTCCTGCAGTGAATCGACAGCGACTCCCTCGCGTCCGACCTCCCCGAGCGACCGCGCGTGATCGGAGTCGAGCCCCATAAGGGTCGGCATGTCGAAGGCGACAGACAGTCCAGTCTGGCCATGATCGATCAAGTACCGGAAACGCTCATTCGTCTCGGCGACCGTGCCGAAGCCGGCAAACTGCCGCATCGTCCAGAGCTGTCCCCGATACATGCTCGGGTACACGCCACGCGTAAACGGATAGACCCCAGGGTCACCGAGATCCGCGACGTAGTCGGTCGCGCTGTTCCGAGGCGAGTACATCGGCTCAAGCGGCACACCAGACATCGTCGAATCCTATGCCCTCGTGCGCCCAGCTTCTGTTGTCGAGCGATCGGTCCTCGCCATCGCCGAAGGATAGGCGCTCCCGCTCGAGATGCGTTACAACACTGTGGATGCCCGGGCCCCTCGATGGAATCACCGTGCTCGACCTGACACGTCTCGCGCCTGGTCCCTACTGCACGATGATCCTCGGCGACCTCGGTGCCGACGTGATCCGCATTCACAACCCGGCTCCGCCCGATGGTCGGCGAGCGGAACAGATGGGTGCGGCACCCGATCGGCCGCCGATCGAGTGGCGCGGCACCGAGCACGACGCGTTGGATCGCAACAAGCGCAGCATCGGGCTCAATCTCAAGGACGTGCGCGCTCGCGAGATTTTCTACACGCTCGCGCGAGACGCCGATGTCGTCGTGGAGGAGATGCGACCTGGCGTTGTGAAACGACTCGGCGTCGACTACGAAACGCTCTACGCGCTAAACAAACGCATCGTCTACTGCTCGGTGACAGGTTTTGGTCAGACCGGGCCGTACAAGCTACTCGCGGGCCACGATCTCAACTACATCGGGCACGCTGGTGCTCTTGGACTGATTGGCGACGCCGACGGGCGCCCAGTCATCCCACAGAATGTGATCGCCGACTACGCAGGCGGCGGGCTGATGGCCGCGATGGGCGTGCTCGCCGCGCTCTATGAGCGCGAGCGCAGCGGCGAGGGACAACTCGTCGATGCGGCGATGTCTGACGGCGTGACATATCTGCTTGCGCAGTTCATCTCGGCCTTCTACGGCAACGACGAACAGCCGGAGCGCGGACGCTCGATCTACACGGGCGACCTCCCGCAGTACGGCGTCTATGAGACGGCTGATGGCAAGTGGATCACGATCGGCTCGCTCGAGCCCTGGTTCTACGCGAACCTCTGCCGGACGATCGGCCGCGACGACCTGATTCCTCACGCGTGGGACGGCGACAAGCACCCCGAGGTGCGGGAGGCCTTCACCGGCGCCTTCAAGGCGAAGACACGCGACGAGTTGTTCGAGTGGCTCAACGAGACCGACCTGTGCGCAAACAGGCTGCTCGAACTCGATGAGCTGGAGCACGACGCCCAGGTGCAGGACCGCGAGATGATTGTTGAGGTCGCGGGCCCAAACGGGCCCGTCAAGCAGGTTGGGGTCGCTCCGAAATTGTCCCGCACCCCGCTGTCGGCACGGACGGTCGCGCCGCCGCCGGGGGCGCACACCGACGAGATTCTCGCCTCGGCCGGCTATTCCTCGGAGCAGATCGACGAGCTCCGCACAGCCAACGCTGTCGAGTAGCAGGCCCGACTACCCGCGAGCAGCACGTCGGATCTCGTCCGCGGCGCGATACCTAGTCGTCGCGGCTTACGCTTCCGCGAGTTCTCTTCACGTCGGCGCGCTTTCGCTTGCCGGCCAGCCGGCGTTCCTTCGAGGCGCGCGTACGTCTCGTCGGCTTGCGTTTCTTCTCATTTGCAAGCGCACCCCGGAGCTTCTCTTGAAGGCGCTCGAGCGCGAGTTCGCGATTTCGCGATTGAGAGCGCGTGTCAGACACGGTTACGCGCACGACTCGACCCAGACGCTCGCCTATTCTGGCTCGCTGACGTGGCCCGAGGCATGTCGCTGAATCGATATCGAATCGAACTTCGACACGCGTTTCGGTCTTATTTACATGTTGACCGCCTGGGCCACCCGAGCGACTGAAACGCCAGTCGAGCTCGTTATGCGGAATGCTGCAGTTGCTCGTAATGCAGAGATCTTGCGTCATCACCCACACCGTAGCTTTCTTCATCGATACTTCCGGGCCACCTGAGCAACGACGAACACCCCTACGTTGAATCGCGCCTCGCGAGCATGGTCTCGCGCATGCGAAACCGTTGGACCTTGCCGTTGGCCGTGAGCGGAAACTCCTCTACGAACGTGATCTCCCTCGGCAGCTTGTAGCTCGCAAGTCGGAGACGGCTATCCGCCAGGAGTTGGGCTTGATCCACAGATGCACCGGGCCTCCGGATCACCCACGCAAGCGGTACCTCGCCGAGATCGCCATCCGGGAACCCGAAAACCGCAGCGTCGGCGACGCCCTCGTGCATGCGAAGGGCTTCCTCGACTTCAGCTGGCTGGATGTTGAATCCGCCGACGATCAACATGTCATCGGAACGTCCGAGGACACGCACATCGCCGTCGCGAATCTCGGCGAGATCACCGGTATGGATCCAACCATCGCGAATGCGATCGCGCGTCGCGACGTCATTCTTGTAGTAGCGGATCATCTGGTTGTAACCGCGCGCGCGAAGCTCGCTGTCACTCGTCGTCTCGACCTCGATCCCGGGAGTTGGTCGCCCGTTGGCCAGGATGGATGTCGCCTCTGAGAGGCCATAGATCAGGACGAGCTCGCAGCCGAGATCACGCCACCGATTGACAACCTCCGCCGGCGCCGGGGCTCCTGCCATGGTGCCCGTGCGCAGAGACGAGAGATCGCGCTTGCTGATGTCAGGGTGCTCGAGCAACCGGATCCACATCGTCGGCGTACCCAGCAGCACAGTGACGCGGTGCTCTTCAATTAGACGCAAGGTCTCGGCTGGATCGAATGCTGGTTGAATCACCACGGACGCCCCGGAAATCAGCCCCTCGAGTACACAGTTCACAATGCCGAACGCGTTGAAGAAGGGCACGCTCGCGACGATCCGATCCTCGGGCGTAAGCGCTTTTAGCCGCGCCGTCATCGACGCGCTCGAGACATAGGATCGGTGGGCGTGGAGGCAACCCTTGGGCTCGCCTGTCGTACCGGACGTATAGATCAGCAATGTTGGTTCGGTTGCCGACGTCGCAGGCGTTTCAACCTCTCGCGTCGCCTTGAGATCGTCCAGTCCGGCGAGAGGCTCGACGTGTCGTAGTGAAGGAAGTCGGCCTCGAAGCGAAGCGAACGTATCGAGAAAACGATGTCCCTTGAACTCCTCTTCGACCAGCGCTAGCGAACATTGGGCATGGGCCAGAACACGGTGAAGCTCCGCAGCGGTAGCGCGGGTCGAGAGGGGCACCACGATGGCGCCGGCCCGCGCAGCCGCGTAGTGCGCCACCACGAACTCGGCTCGGTTCGATGCGAGCAAGGCGACGCGATCGCCCGGTTCGACGCCCTCGGCGACGAACCAGCCGGCAAGCCTGCGCGAGCGCTCGGCGACCTGCGAGTACGGCACGACGTCGTCGCCATCGATGAACGCGCCCTGAGCGGCGCGATCGAGAACGTCAGGCAGCGTCAGATCGAGGGGCTCGAAGGGCTCACCCAACAGCCGCGTGCCCATCGCTCAGCGCGGTGTATTCATCGACAGGAGGCGCCGCTCATGCGTTGGCGCTCGCTTCCTGTTCTGACCTGAGCCGGGCCCGCAACTCCTCGGTCGCGGCCAGGTCGACCTCCATTGTCTGCTCGTCAATAACGACGCCGTAGGCATCGCGGGCCTGTTCGAGTGTCGCGAATCCATCGAGAATGTCGGATGCGACCTGGGCCGGATCACGCTCGAGCGGATCGCCGTAGCCGCCCGAGCTGGGAACGGTGATCTCCAATGCGCTTCCAGCCGCCAGCGTCTCGCCGCTGAACTTCGCGGGCCAGTGCTCGACACTCCCGTCCGCACCAAGAACCCGAAGGCCCGCGTTCAGCCCGTCGTGGCCGCCGAAGATACCCCACGGCGGATCTCCCTCATGACGCTCGCCTTCGCAGCTGACGATCGCGTCTTCAAGGAACCGATTGACGCGAACGATGCCCATCCCCCCTCGCCACTGGCCGGCTGCGCCTGGTTCATCGCGCAACTCATAACGCTCGGTACGCATCGGGAAGCGCCATTCGAGTTCCTCGATCGGATTGTTCCGGGTATTTGCGATGAGCGAGTCCACAGAGTCGAGTCCGTCGCGTCCGTGGCGCCCACCATAGGAGCCCTCGTCGACCTCGAGGTACACCCAGTACTCACCCTCGTCTACGTCGAAGCCCGAGTAGGAGATGAAGTGCAGGTGCGCTGAGCTACCTGCCGCAATCTGCTTGGGCACGACCGGCGCAAGCGCTCTCAGCGCCAGGTCGACGGCTCGCTGCGCCTGACAGAAGCGAGCGAAACAGGCTCGCGGGAAGTTCGGATTGAAGATCGACCCCTTCGGCGCAACCACGTTGACCGGCCGCAGCATTCCCTCGTTTTGCGGCACGAATACCGGATAGGCCTCCTCGTCGAGGAAGATCATCCGTGTTACGAAGGTCATCGCTGAGACCGTCGTGCCTTCAAACGGGACGTTGAAACCCGTTGCGACCTCGTCGCTGGATCCAGTCAGGTCGTACGTGATCTCATCGCCGTGAATCTCGACGGCAACCTTGACCGGGAGCATCTTCCCGCGGTTGACGCCGTCGTCATCGAGCCAGCCAACCTCCGTCTCATATCGGCCGTCTGGGATCTTCTCGATCTCGCCGCGCAGCATGCGCTCCGAGTAGTCAAGCCAGGCATCTGCAGATGACAGGACCGCGTCCCTGCTGTAGCGATCGATCAGCTCGACAAAGCGCCTTCTTGCCAGCTCGCAGGCGGCGATCATTGCCTGAATGTCACCAGTATTCGGCGTGGGTGTGCGCGTGTTTTCGAGAATGTGCTGCCAGAGCTTCTCTTGCCACACACCGCCCTCGGAGAGCTTGAGGGCCCTGTAGATGTTCCCTTCCGACCAGTTGTCGACAAGATCGATCGCGAGGCCCGGGTAGGCGCCACCGATGTCGAGCAGATGTGCCGATGCGCCCGAGAAACCGACGAGATCGCCCTCATGGAAGATTGGGATGACGATCGCAACGTCGGGCGAGTGGGTCGCACCGAGGTAGGGATCGTTGTGAAGAATGACGTCGCCCTCGTTGATGTCGTCACCGAGCGTCTTCATCACGCCCTTGACGATCTTCGGCATGGCGCCCATGAACATCGGAGTCGAGTCAGACTCGGCCAGGTTGTTGCCGTTCTTGTCAAACAGGCCGGCCCCGAGATCCTCTGACTCGCGGATGATCGACGAGTAGCTCATTCGGTAGAGCACGCCCGCCATCTCTTTGGCGATCGAGTTGAGCGCGCCACCGATCACACGCATGAGGATCGGTGTTGCGAGCGCCGCGCCGCGTTCCTCAGCGCTCTTGGCAGCCGTTGTGCAGTCGATCACGATGTTTCCGTACTTGTCGATCTCAGCGACGAGACTCGGCGGAATCACCGTGGTCGTGTCGTACTGCTCAATGACTGCTGGGCCCTCGATCCTGTCGCCAGCGAGCAACTTCTCGCGATCGTAGAACGGCGTGAGCCGCCGCTCGGCAACACCGTCGACATCAAACGTCACGTCACGCTCGAGAATCTGCGCACGGGAAATATCTCCCGTTGCAGCCGCGATCTCCGCTACCTCGAGCTCTGTGATGCGGCCGATGCCTACGGCGCGAACGTTGATGATCTCGATCTCGGCATCGAAACGGTGTCCGTACTCCGCCTCATGCGCCGCGTGGAAAGACTCCTTTAGCTCGTCAACCCAGGCGTCGCTGACGTCACCGCCGGGCGCGTCGAAGCGAACTTCGTAGCCCTGGCCTGCGTATCGACAGTCGGCCAGTCGACGAACGATTCGTCGGTCCTCCGGCACGTTGTCCTCATTCAGTCGTTCAACGGCCTGCGCCACTAGTTCGTCGAATCGCGTCTGCAGCCTCGACTGGTCGAGACCCTTCAGCTGATGGCGCTCGGTGGCGACGAACTCGTGCTGAAGATCGGTCGCCAGAAGGCCGGCCGCGGCAACGATTCCCGGGTAGGGCGGAATGAGCACACGCGGGATCTCGAGCTCAAGTGCGATGTCGCACGCGAACAGGGGCCCGGCGCCGCCGGCCGCCACAAGCGTGAAATCGCGCGGGTCGTATCCTCGGCGCACCGAGTTCACCTCGATCGCCTGGGTCATCCCGTACTTCTGAATCTGAAGGGCACCAAGAGCCGCGTCTTCCACCGTCATCTCGAGCGTCTCTGCGAGCCCGCCCAGCGCTTTCTCGGCCAGGTCGACAGCGAGTTGCATGGTTCCGCCGAGAAGCCCCTTGTCGGGCCGTAGCCGTCCGAGCACGAGTTGCGCATCGGTCGAGGTCGGATCGGTGCCGCCCCGTCCGTAGCATGCTGGTCCGGGGTCGGCGCCCGCGGATTGCGGCCCCACGCGAAAGACGCCACCCTCATCGACGTAGGCAATCGATCCGCCGCCGGCGCCGATCGTGTCGATGTCGACCATCGGCACCATCGCCTGGTAGTCGCCAACCTTCGTGTCGAGCAGATGCCGCATGCGAACTTGCCCGTCAGCGGCAACACCGATATCCGCAGAGGTGCCGCCGATGTCGAGCGTAACGACGCTGTCGTAGCCCGAAAGCTTGCCGGCCCAGATCCCGCCGATCAGGCCTGCAACCGGACCTGACATGAGAATGTTGACAGGACTCTGTCTTGCCGACTCAACGGTTGCCATACCGCCCGAGGACTGCATGAGCTGAATGCCGTGTTCGAAACCCTCGTCGCGCACGGACTGATCAAATCGGCCTATGTAGCTCGCGACCTTTGGGCCCACATACGCGTTGAGGCACACCGTCGAAAATCGCTCAAACTCGCGGTAGAGGGGCAGCACCTCGTGAGAGATGGAAAGGAACGCGTCAGGCAGCTCCTCGAGGAGAATCTCCTTGATGCGCTGTTCGTGCGCAGGATTGAGATACGAGTGCAAGAGACACACAGACACGGCCTCCACACCAGCTGCCTTTAGCTCGCGCGCCCGCTCGCGCACCTCGTTCTCGTCGAGGGGTTCGAGGACGTCACCATCGGGAACGATCACGCGCTCCTTCACTGTGAGCCGATGGCGACGCTTGACCAGAGGTCGCGCCTGCCATGGAAGCTCTTGCTGCAACGAGAAGTTGTACGGCTTCTTGTGCCGTGCAATGTGGAGTAGATCGCGGAATCCCTCGGTGGTGAGCATTCCGACTTCAGCGCCCGTATGCGTCAACACGATGTTTGTCGCAACGGTGGTGCCGTGAAGCAGATTGTCGACCTCGGCCAGCGAAACGCCGGCCTTCTCGCAGAGTCCACGAATGCCCTGGACAGTTCCGCGCGCAGGGTCATCAGGGGTCGACGGAACCTTGTCGACGATCACGCTCCCGGATTCCTCGTCGACCAGGATGAGATCCGTGAACGTTCCGCCAACGTCGACACCGATGCGTTTCATTCGTCCTCCACCTCTATTTGACACCTAGTCCCCACCTGCCGACCGCAATATGGCACCGGGGCAAGCGATCCTTGGGAATGCCCAGCATCCTGCCATGATCTGGCAGTCGCTGCACCGCGAGGAGACAGGGCGCCGCGCCCTGCGGCTACGAACCGGTTGCCCGCGTGAGACCGCGGCGAGCCGCGAGCGCAGTCAGCTCGAGCGCCAGCGCCATCGGTTCGACGACGGCCGGGCCCTGCGCGTCACGTACCTCGACCGCCGAGCAGCCGTTCAGCACTGAATCGACGGTACCTGGGCCGAAACGCTGCACGATCGGCGCTAGCGCGGCGTTCCATCGCTCCGGGTCGGCAATGTCTTCGAACGAGAGATCAAGAACATCGACGCTCGTAAGGCGATCCTCGTGACCGAAATCGACAATGCGCGCTCGAAGCTCCTCTGCGATCGCTGCGTTTCGGGCGACGCCCGCAAAGCAGTGACCGAGGCCGCCGAGGTACGCGGCTGTTGTTCGGGTGATGCCGATCACCGGCAGAGGCGCGTCCTGCTCCAGGCGCTCGAGAGCTGGATCGAGAACGCAGTCCAACAGGATCCCGTCGTAGTCGTCCCAGGCTGTCCGCATCGCCTCGTCGTAAACCTCGTCCTCTGACCACCGGATATCGGCTTCAGTCTCGAGTGTGCGCGGGCCCGTCGAAAGGTTTGCCATCGCCACGTCAAGGGGCGCCGGTGCGAGTGCGCTGTAGAGCTGCTGGCGGCGCCCGATCTCGTCCGGATCGAGAACGAGTGGGGCCACAGCAC
>JAUXJK010000178.1 GCA_030624785.1 Actinomycetes bacterium | reverse complement strand
CGTTCGAAGAGGCTCAGGCTGAGCTTGAGGAGATCGTGCGCACCCTTGAGCGTGGAGAGACAAGCCTTGATCGAACCCTCGAGCTCTGGGAGCGTGGCGAAGAGCTGTACGCCATCTGCGCAGCTCGACTCGATGCCGCTCACGGACGGGTTGAGGAACTCACACGCGAGATCGAGGCGGAGCGCAACGCTGATGCCGAGAGCCTGGCTTCCAACGACGATGAAGAGTCGGAGAAGATCCCGTCTGATCAGGACAGTTGACGATTGGTAGAGTCGCGAGCATGAGTGACAGTCCATTCATCGACGCTCTCAATGAGCAGGTCGGACACGAATTCGCTGCGTCGCAGCAATACATAGCGATTGCGGTCTACTTCGACGGCCAGACGTTGCCCTTGCTTTCAGCTCACTTCTACCAACAGGCAGTTGAGGAACGCAACCACGCCATGATGCTTGTGCAGTACCTGCTGGACGCCGAGCTCGAGGTCAAGATTCCAGGAGTTGCAGCGCCTCAGACCACGTTCGACAGCGCCGCCGCGGCTGTGCAACTCGCGCTCGACCAGGAACGAGGCGTGACCAACCAGTTCTCCGAGCTCACACGGCTCGCGAGGGCCGAAAACGCCTTCCAGGGCGAGCAGTTCTTGCAGTGGTTCCTCAAAGAGCAGCTAGAAGAGACGTCGAGCATGTCTGACCTGCTCGCGGTCGTAGAGCGAGCCGGCGAAGCGAATCTCCTACTGGTCGAAGACTTCCTCGCACGGAACACGGTCGGCGACGGCGGCAACGATGCCTCGGCTCCCGCCGCTGCCGGAGGAGCGCTCTAGCCTCGACGTAGCCCGGCCGCAAGGCGAGCGAGCCCATAGCCGAGTCGCTCGAGGTCTTCCACCGCCTCCTGTGGCTGCCCGCTGAGCGCGCATAGAGCGGTCGCGCCACGGTCGTACAGGGCTTTGCCGGCAGCATCAATCTCCCCGCCGAAAACGACGCACGGAATCTTCAGCGCGTCGCATGCCGTGGCGACCGAAGCCGGGACCTTGCCCTCCAGCGATGTCGCGTCGACCCTTCCTTCGCCGGTCACGACCAGATCGGAGCCGGCGACGCGCGTGCCAAAGTCGACCGCGTCAAGTACGGCGCCCGCGCCGGACGCGAGTGTTGCGCCCAGGCTCGCAAGCGCGGCGCCCAATCCTCCCGCCGCACCGGCCCCCGCTAGCTCCGCATACGGGTTGAGGTGCGGCATCGCCCGCAGGCGTCGCTCGAGCTCCAACACGTCCCCTTCTGTTGCTCCCTTCTGAGGCCCGAATGCACGGGCGGCTCCACGCGGTCCGTGAAGGGGGTTCGCAACGTCGCAAAGCGCCGTCACGCGAATGCCTGCGAGTTCGCCAGAGTCGAGCGCGTTGCTGAGCCCGGCTCCACCGTCGACGGTTGCGCTGCCGCCGAGCGTGACCAGTAGTTCTCTCGCACCCACGGCGAGAGCGCCGCGGATCAGAAGTGCGAGCCCCTCGGAGGACGCCCCGAGCGGATCTCTTTCCTGTTCGGTAAGGAGCGGGAGCCCAATCGCTTCGGCAGTTTCGACAACTGCGAGACGTCTGTCTTCGACGTAGAGGAAGCGCGCCGTCCGCTCTCGCCCAAGCGGGTCGACGACGTTCGTCGTTCGCCAGGTTCCGCCCCAGGCCTCGCGGAGCACCTCAGCGGTTCCCTCTCCTCCATCGGCCAGGGGCAACTCGACTGGGTCGGCGCCGGCTCGACGAGCTCCATCGGCAAGTGCGCGCGCGGCTGCAGGCGCTGCCAGAACGCCCTTCAAACTGTCCGGGGCGCAGACAAGTTTCACGGGCTCACACGCGGCTTATTCAGAGGTTTGCTGCTTCAAGTGACTTCCCGAATCGAACCAGACTCCCGCGCGACGGTTGCGCTCGCCGCGACGGGTCGCCGATGAGCAACCGCAGGCTCTCGCGTCATACCGTGCTCGTGAATGGGCTCGAGCTCGATGGGCTCTTCGATCGGGAGTTCGCGATCTGGTCGACTCCGGTCGTCCGCCGAGGCACCCGGTTCGGGCTCCGCGGGCGCTGGTCGACGTTGCTCTGCCGCGTTGTCGGTAACTCGCGGCATGTCGCGAAGTGCCGCGAACGAGATGCCCTCGCGTGCCAAAAACACGAGCCCAAGGCCCACTCCGACGAAAATCTCGATCGCCTGAATGCCAATGCCGGCAGCGAATCCGTGCTCGTAACTAATGCCGTAAGGAAGCAAGGCCAGCGCGACGGCGGCTTGATAGAGACCCACCGCGCTGGGCCACAGCGGAAACGCGAGCGCGACGTTAACCACGAGAAGGACGAGTGCGGCAGCTGCGATCGGTTCGTTGATTCCAAACGCACGCAACGCGAGCCACACCGCCAACAACTGAACACCCCAAGCAGTCAGCTGGAGTATCGATGCAACAAACGCTGCGCCCGGGCGCCGGAACACCGTGAGGCCCCCACGGGCCATATGAAAAAGTCTCGCGATATTGCTGCGCCCCTCCTCGGGGGCGGATCCCTCACGCCAGCTCGCAAGGGCCACGGCAAGAGCCAGCATGAAGCCTCCGACGCCGAGCACCACGTAGACCCCGGTGTCAGCCCAGCCGGGTAGGCGGGCGGCGACCAATACATAGATCGCGAGCCCGGCAGTCGGGATCACATCCAACACGCGATGGGCAAAGATCGACCCCGCAACCGCTGGCCAGCGGGAGGCGCCGTCCGGTATGTGCCGCGACACAACGCCGACTCGAGCGAACTCGCCTACGCGACCCGGCAACGCAACATTCGCGACCATCCCGACCGCAAATGCAGAGAACACATCGCGATGCGCGGGATAGGGCTCCGGGATCGCTTGCTCGAGTGTCACCTGCCAGGCTACGGCGCGCAACCATGTAGAGAGAAGATTTGCGAAGAATGCTGCTGCGACCCAGGACCATTCCACTGTTGTGAATGCGTCCTTGACGACATCGAGGTCTGGCGCGCGCCAGACGAGCAAGGCGACGAGTAAGACGATAGATCCACCAGCGATGGCTATCCGGCCGCGTCGTGAGTTGAAAATCCTACGCATCACGTCGATCTCGTCGGGACCGAGACTCGGAGACCAGTCAGCAGCTCGTAGATGCCGAGCAGTCGGCAACCGATTGTGCGCCAATCGTAGCGTTCTTCCACTCGGGCTCGCGCCGCTTGCCCGAGCTCCTGCCGCCGGCTTTCGTCGCCCAACATCTCGACGATCGCGCCAGCGAGTTCATCTACGTCGCCTGGAGGCACGAGCGCGCCGGTTGTCTCGTCCGCCACCTCGACGTATCCGGCGATCTCGGATGCGACTGCGGGCGTGCCAGCGGCGAACGCCTGGGCAAGCACCAACCCGAAGCTCTCGCCGCCGATCGATGGCGCGGCAAGAAGTTTCGCCGATCGAAGCTGTGTCTCAAGCTCCTCAGTTGGGACAACACCGAGCAGATCAATAGTGTCCTCAGAGATGCCGAGTCGGCGGATGAGGAATCGTACGGCGAGCGGATCGGCCCCCACAATGCGTAGACGAGCACCCGTTCGCTCAGCGATCTGAGGCCAAGCCTTCAGCAGTACCTGCAGCCCCTTGCGAGGCTCATGGCGACCGACAAATAATACGGCGTGATCGCGCTTGTCGAGCGTAGGCGAGGGGCCGAGAGCCACGCCATTGGGAATCACATCGAACGGCCCGCCGACGTTGGGTGCCGCGGCGAGGCGGGCCTGCTCGGAGACGGCGATTCGATGGTCGATTGCAGTTCGAAGAAACCGTCCCCACATGAGAGTTCCTATGGGAAACCAGCGGCCCCCGGACGAGTGGCACGTGACGACAACCGGACATTCGGCCGTCGCCAGGGCGTATGCGGACAGAATGGGCGCAAACGGTTCGTGCACGTGGATGAGGTCGAACTTCTCTTCCTTCAGCACTCTTCGCATCCGTCCCATCGACCGCGGGCTAAGCACGATGTTGGAGAGCGATGCGTTGGCCGGAATGATCACGGTCCTCCCCATGGGAATCACGTAGTCGGGCAGCTCATCGTGCCGACCGGGGCGAGGGTGCAGCGCCCTCGTTAGGCGCCCCGGGGGATCAGTCCCCACCAGGATGCGGGCATCCACACCTAGATCGCGAAGGGTCCGTGCCTGATGGTCGGCATGGTCGACTACACCGCCCCAGAAGGACCACGAAAAGGGAACGACAATGCCAACCTTCACTAGGCGAGCTTATCGCGCTGAGATGCCGCCCTCGAGCCGTACGTACGCACCGCGTGCGTTGTCCGAGTCCGCCGCTCATGACGAGTGTGAGGGACTCTCCTCCTGCGGCGAGGGGCGGCGGCAACCTCAACCAGCAGGGATAGGCGGCAGGTCGAACGCCGCCGATCTGTATTTCCCGCAACTGGCATTTCGCGCGGCCGGCTGACTTCCCGATGCGCGACGGATCGACAGAGGCATTCGTTGACACGCGGCTTCGAATGGATCGGCGACGCAGAACGTTCGGTCGTAGATCCATGGATCTACGCCAGAAAGATACGCCCAATGACCACTTGGCAAGCGCCCCCAGGCTTGGCAACATCCTCGTCGTGACCAACGACCTCAACATCCCGCGTTTCACCGCACGTCAGATGCAGGTCGTGACCCTCATCGCAGAAGGCTGTTCAAACGTCGAGATCGCTGACTCGCTCGGCGTTTCGCCCCGTACGGCAAAGGCGCATTGCGATGTACTCCGATCGAAGCTCCGTGTGAGCAAACGTCGCCAGATCCCGCTCGCGTTTCGCTCGGCGACGGGCCACGACCCGCTCGATCTCGACGGCTCGCGAACGAACACCTGACGCTCCGACCGCCCGACGCTCCGATGGTCGGAGCGTCGGCGCCGTTGCGTTGGCGGGTTCGACGACAGCGCCGACCGCGCACCTTCTCCAACACGAACAGAGGGCCGTGATGACAGCTGGCATCAGTATCGAAACCGCGATAGGCTCAGGCTCCCCGGCCGGGAGCCGAAGAGTGACGGACGAGCCCTTTTCACATGTCCTGCCGAAGCAAAGCCCGCGCCACGTGCCACGTCCGAGGCTCACTGCAGCACTGGACGACGCCCGGGCGCAGAGCATTGTGCTCTACGCGCCAGCCGGTTATGGGAAGACATCGCTTGCTCTTGAGT
>JAUXJK010000049.1 GCA_030624785.1 Actinomycetes bacterium | reverse complement strand
CCCGGATTCGTGAACGCCCACACGCACCTCGAGTACGCCAGCTTCGCCGGATTCGGAGACGGCTTAGATTTCGGCCCCTGGATCGACCTGCATATGAATCGAAAGCGACACCTCGGAAGGGACGATCTGCTGGCCAGCGCGCGTCTAGGGGCCGCATGCTGCCTGGCGTCCGGAACCACAACCGTCGCTGACGCCAGCTTCTCCGGTGTGTCGGCACGGGCATGTGCCGAGCTTGGACTGCGCGCGACAGTTCATATGGAGGTGTTCGGAGCCGACGTCGCGGCCGCCGCTGAGCGGTTCGACCAGGTGAAAGAGGAGATGGCCGAACAGGAATCACCGCTTCTGACGCTAGGCGTATCGCCACACGCTCCGTATACGACCGACGCTGCGGTGTACCGGTGGGCATGCGAGCTGCAAGTACCAATAGCAACGCACTTTTCGGAGTCCGCCCACGAGAAAGAGTTCATGGTCTCCGGGCTGGGGCCGATAGAAAGAATTGCCGCCATGGCCAATGTCCAATCCCCACGCAAGACGGGAATCCGTCACCTCAATGACGAGCGAGCTCTCAACGCTCACATGGTCGCCGCGCATTGCGTAACAGTTGATGCCGAAGAGATCAGGATCATCGCGGCATCCGATACCGCGGTCGCTCACTGTCCACGCTCCAACGCCCAACTTGGCTGTGGCGTCGCGCCGCTGAACGAGCTACTGGATAGCGGCGTCCGGGTGGGACTCGGCACTGATAGCCCGGCTTCCGTCCCCGATTTCGACATGTTCGCCGAGCTACGAGCCACAATCACTGGCGCTCGCAGCAAAACTCACAATGCCTCAGCACTGTCTGCACACGCCGCGCTCGAGCTGGCAACTATCGGCTCGGCCACCGCGCTTCGCATGGACGATGACATCGGATCGCTGGCCCCAGGCAAGCGCGCTGATGCAACTGTCGTATCAACCGCGGGCAGCCTCTACGATCCAATAGAAGACCCAGCGGTTGCCGTTGTGTATGGCGGCTCGCCCCAGCAGATCTTGCGTACCATCACAGATGGAACCACGCGCTACAAACGAGGAGGGTTCGCATGGCACGAGCTTCGGGAGGCCGCAAAAGCCGCTCGCGCTCGCATGCTCGAAGCCAAAGTGATCGCCGCCACGTAAGGGCGGAACGCACCCCGGAAGAGCAACCGACGAAGCGCCCACAACCGAGAAGAACGGAAGCCGACGCCGAAGATCTAATGTTCTTCACGCGGCTTCGCAAGCGCGCGAAGTGGGTATTCGTGCTGCTCGCAGCAATGTTCGGAATCGGATTCATCGGCTTCGGCGTCGGCGGACAGGGTGGCGGCGGAGTCGCCGATGTCATCAGTGGCATATTCGGCCAAGACGGCAACGCTCAGACATCGGTAAACGACGCGCAAAGCGCGCTCGCCGACAATCCGGATGATCCCGATGCACGACGCGACCTAGCTCAGGCTCTCAATGCGTCCCAGCGCTTCGACGAGGCCATTCCTGCATACGTGAGCTACCTCGAAGTCGAACCCGACAACACGCAAGCCCTTCAGGAGCTGGCATTGCTCTACCAGGCTGACGTTGGTGAAGCGCTCCAACGTGCGACGGTGCTTCAGCAGGACGCGCTGACCGCTGATCCTGGCTCGGCAGTCCTGTTCGATCCGAATTCGACCCCGTTCACCCAACAGCTCGCGGCGAATCAGCTCACTGCGGCAATCGCGGCGGGGGCGAACCGCGAGGCCGAGATTGCGTTTGATGATGCAGCCGTTCTGGCTCTTCCCTGGGTCGCGACGCTCAATCGCATCGCAGATCTCTCCCCGAACAGTCCGACTCTTCAGCTCCAACTCGGTCAGGCGTACGAAACGGCAGACGACGCCGACGGCGCGATCGCGGCGTACATCCGCGCACTCGAGCTCGATCCGGCGGGTGCGGCGGCTCTTCAGGTCCGCGACCGCATCATTCAACTCGGCGGAGTTGTGCCGGCTCTGCTCAGCCAGGAGATCGATGACCGCGCCGCTGAATTTCAGATCGATCCCAACGCGCCGATCTTCGAACAGCCTGGCGAAGGCGGCGTTGTCCCGGGCCCGACCGGATCGATCGGTGAACGGACGCCGATCGGGACAGTCGGCGACCCGACTGATGACGGCGGCTAGTCGCCCGCTCAGTGGCGACTTGGGTCGCAGCGACGACCCGCAATCTGAATAGCAGACTGCCGCTCCCGGCTCGCAAGGCGCAACCGAAACTGAAGCCGGTAGGCTTCGCGCTCGTGCGCACCGCCCTGGCACTCGTTGTGCTCGTCACAGCACTCGTCGCAGCTGGCTGCGGCGGTAGCCCAGGCGTATCCAACGGTGACGATCTGGCCGCCGGCAAAGCGCTGTTCGTCAATGGCCCTGAAACCATTGGCGCACCCGCAACCTGTGCCGCCTGCCACACGCTGACAGAGGCCAACGCATCGGGCACCATCGGTCCTAACCTTGACTCTGGCTTCGGCCCGGCACGAGCGCAGGGTTTCGACGTCAACACCTTCGAACAGGTCGTTCGGGAGCAGATGGAGATTCCCGGGACGCCAACGGACGTGGCGCTCAACAACGTCGACGGAACTTCACGCATCGCCATGCCGAACCGTGACGACTACGGCTTCAGCGACGACGAGGCGAACAACATCGCCTTCTTCGTCGCAACCTGCAGCGGGCTCGCATTCCTGGCCGACAGCGACGAGGACCCCGAAGCTAAGACAGCGCGAGCACTCTGCGCCGCGGTGGCCGATCCCCCACCCCGGGCCGACCCAGAATCGCCGTCCGACGAGGGCTAGTCAGTACCTGCAGCCCTGCTGAGGGCGCCCGGCCGCGTCATCCGCGTCAACTAGACGCAAACGCCACGGCAACGACGGGCGTGTCTGAGGCCCGATCTATTGCGTGAACAAGATCTTCTTCGGCTGAGAACTCGGAATGCCCCTGTCGGTGCGTCGCCACGAAGACGTGATCGATACGCCCGTCCCTGAGCTCAGCAGCGACCGCCTTCTCTACGTCGGCCTGCGAGACCGCAATCACCTGAGCAGTGACGTCGAATTCGCCCAGAAGTGCTCTGAGTTCCGCCGCTCGCTGGCTCGCCGATTCGCCCAGGTTCTCCTGAGGAGCGAAGAGCACGGCTCGCACCGAACGCGTGCCTTCTTCGGCAACCACTTCCCGAGCGAGCGCGCGGCCTGCCAGATCGACGGGCGCGACCACAAGCAGCGGCAGTCCGGGCACGCCGGCAGGCGTAGTCGATCGTTCCGGAGGTTCGTTCTGAGCCGATCGGCGACCAAGCCGGACGCCGACCACAAGGCTGGCCACCACAGACACGAGTGTCGCGAACGCGGTCCAACCGTTCCCGAGAATCCCGGCTACCGCCGTGGCAATAGCCACCCCGATCACCAGAAGGAGGAACTGAAATGCGTCGTGTTCGCTACGAAAGGGGCTCACGCCGAGGTGCCTCCGATGCCTTCCTCAGCGTTCTAGGCTCAGACCACGTAGACCATCACGTATACGACGATCCACATGACGTCAACGAAGTGCCAGTAGATAGCGGGAAGCTCCAACCCGAGATGGTGCTTGGCCGAATAGTGACCTTTCATCGAACGCATGAGCGCAAACGTGAGAAACATCAAGCCCATGAATACGTGCGCGCCGTGTAGACCTGTCAGGCCGAAGAACGTCGAGCCAAATGCCTCGTCACGCGGGCTGAAACCGATGCGCATGTACTCGCGAATTTGAATCAGAAGGAAAGTGAGTCCGAGTAGCACGGTCAGCGACAGACCGGCGATAAGACCAGCCCGATAGTTGCGTTTGAGTGACGTGACGGCCCAGTGGACCGTGACACTTGAGGTTACGAGAATGATCGTGTTGATCAGCGCCAGGAAGACCGGCAGCTGGAACTGCACGTTCGTACCCGGCCGAATAGGCGGCCAGAACTCGTGCGGGACGGCGACGCGGGCGAAGAAGTACGCCGCAAAGAACGAGCCGAAGAGCATCGCCTCGGATGCCAGAAACAGGTAGATGCCGAGTATTGGCGGCTCGACCTTCGAGCTGTAGTACTGCTCGGGCGGATGATCCTCGTGATCGTGGGAGTGCCCATGATCAGAGTCGGTGTGAGCGATGCTTGTCATGATTGCCTGCGAATCGCGGAGCGATCCCTCAGTGCTCCGCCCCAGCTGTGGCCGGCTCCGGCTTCTCGGTCTCGACCGTGCGCGAACCGTTCAAGACGACGTGGCGCGCGCCGGGAACTCCGTACTCGTAGGGACCGCCTACGACCTGTGGGATTTCATCGAAGTTGTACTTGGAGGGCGGCGAGGAGATCTGCCATTCGATCGTCAGCGCGCGCCATGGGTTGCCTGGAGCGGGCGCACCCGAACGCCAGCTGACAAGCATGTTGTAGAGAAAGATCAGGGTTGAGGCGCCAAGGACGAACCCACCTATCGAGCTGATCATGTTCCAGTTAGCAAACGCAGGGTCGTAGTCCGCCACCCTCCGAGGCATGCCTTGCAGCCCGACCCAGTGCTGAGCAAAGAACGTTACGTTGAATGCGACGAACGTCAGCCAGAAGTGCGCCTTCCCGAGCGCCTCGTTGTACATACGCCCAGTCATCTTGGGGAACCAGTAGTAGACCCCGGCGAAGATCGTGAATACCGAGCCGCCATACAGGACGTAGTGGATATGGGCGACCACGAAATACGTGTCGCTTGCGTGTTGATCGATCGGGACGGATCCCAACATGATCCCCGAGAGCCCGCCGATGACGAACATCGATATGAACCCTACGGCCCATAACATCGGGGTTTTGAAGTGGATTCTCCCCTCCCATAACGTCGCTAACCAGCTGAAGACCTTGATGCCGGTCGGTACGGCGATCAGCAGGGTGGTGATCATCATGGGTATGCGCAGCCACGGAGCCATGCCCGCCACGAACATGTGGTGCGCCCACACGGAAAAGCCCAGGAATAAGATCGCTACAAGCGAAAGCGCCATTAATCGGTAGCCAAAGATCGGCTTGCGCGCGAACACCGATAAGACCTCAGAGACGATCCCGAACCCGGGTAACAACATGATGTAGACAGCCGGGTGCGAGTAGAACCAGAAGATGTGTTGATAGCCGACGACGTAACCACCGCCCGCGACCTCGAAGAAGTTGGTGTGAAGGACACGATCGAACATCAAGAGGAACTGTGAGCCCGCGATAAACGGTGTCGCGAGCACGACGAGAGTCGACGTTGTGAAGTTGGCCCATACGAGGAGCGGCATCCGAAAGAAAGTCATGCCTGGCGCACGCATCGTGATAATCGTCACGAGAAAGTTGAGCGCCGTCGCAATCGACGAGGCTCCGGCCCACTGCACTCCCATCTGGAACATCAGGTTCGAGTCGGGCTGTTGCGTTGCCAACGGCGCATAGTTCGTCCAGCCAGCTGAGAACGCGCCACCTGGAAGCAGGAAGCTCGCGAGAATGATGAACCCGGCGATCGGCAGCATCCAGAAGGACAGCGCATTCAGCCGTGGGAACGCCATATCCGTAGCACCGATCATGATCGGAATGACGTAGTTGCCGAGCCCTGCGAACACGGGCACCACGAAGAGGAAGATCATCAACGTCGCATGCACGGACGTGAAGCCATTGAACGCGTTCGGGTCGATCAGTTGCGTGCCGGGTTCTGCGAGCTCGGCTCGAATGAACATGGCCATCAGACCACCGATGATGAAGAAGAAGAAGACCGTGATCAGGTACTGGACACCAATCACCTTGTGATCCGTGTTGACGCGGAAATAGTCCTTCCACGACTCGGCGCCGTGGCCCGAGTGATCTTCGGGTTGCGTCGGTTTGCCGGTTACCCAGTAGATCCAGTAGCTGAATACGCCCATGCCGGCGAGGAACGCCAGCGGCACGATGACCGTCCATGCGGTGAGCAGAACGTCGAGCTCCCACACGGGGTCGAGGTCGCCAAGAGATCGGATACCCGTGACGAACGCCGTGGCGATTCCGAATCCGATGGCGGTATAGAGAGCTCCTCGGATCCAGCCAGGCCTCTGCAGAAGGTTCCGCCGGTCAGGCGGCGAGGGCGCATGACCAACCTCGTGTTCTCCGTGCTCAATCGTGTGGGTCGACACGTCGCTTATCCGCCTGCTTCGGTTACGAGGTACTCAACGAGCGCGTCGAGTTGGTCCTCGGGAACGGCGCCGTAGGGCGGCATCACGCCCTCGGCAAAACCCTCTGAAATCACGTCATTCGGATCCACGATCGACTGCCTTATTTCCTCGGCGCTCTGACCGGCGAGAACACTATCGAGGTCGGGTCCGACGGCGCCGGTCGCATCGGCAGCCGACAGCGTGTGGCACGCAGCACAGCCCTGGTTCTGGAACACCGACTGGCCAAGGGTAGCGCCGCCCGAGTCGACGGCTTGCTGCTGATCCGCCACCCAGGCATCAAAGTCGGCGTCGCTAAGAACTCTCACCTGATTTCGCATAACCGAATGTCCGAGGCCGCAAAGCTCTGTACAAATGATCGGGAACGTGCCCTCCAAGGTCGGGGTAATCCGATAGAAGGTTGTGATCCCGGGCACAACGTCCTGTTTTTGGCGCCACTCGGGCACCCAGAAGGCGTGGATTACGTCGGGCGATCTCATGTGAAGCTCCACAGGCTCGTTCACGCGAACGACCAGCTCTCCTACCTGCATGCCATTGAGGCCGTCGCGTTCGTCGATGTAGGAGAACGACCACGCAAACTGCTGCGCCTCGACGTTGACGATGCGATGGTCATCGGGCAGATCGTCGTTCTGCACAACGACGACTGCGCTCCAGATACCGATCACCGTAACCAGAATCGTAGGAATGACTGTCCAGAAGATCTCGACGCCAGTGTGCCCATGAATGGGCTTTCCGTCCTCCATATCTCCCGGCCCGGCGCGAAACTTCAAGACCGCATAGACGGTGACGGCGGCAACGAGAGCGAAGATGCCGATACAGATGACCGACGTAAACAGGTAGATGTCGTCGATCCGCTTTCCCTCCTCTGACGCCACCGTGGGCAACCACGAAATGGCGACAAGCGAGATCACGAACGTAATCGCCCCGATTACGACGGTCAGTAAGAGCAGTTGGATGTAGAGCGTTTTGCGCACGCTAGGGCCCGGTTTCGCGCCACGGAAGACTAGTCGGCCCGGTTCCCGGACGGCAATTCGAAACGGGCAACGGTTGCCACAAGCAGTGCTCGCGGCGCGCCAGGATCCCATTGACGGCCTTCATTGCGACCCTCGAGCCTGCCCACCGACCCGAATACCGAGTTCCTCATTGCTCGGAAGTGCAAGAAGCGCTCCAAGCCAGATAACGGCCACAATGGCGAAGCCAATTCGCCCGTCGGATGGCAGGGAGAAGGAGAGGCCGAGCAGCGGTGTCCCCACGACGACGACACCGTTGCCGAGCGTATTGACGAGTCCTACGGCAGTACCAGGGGCTTCCGGGCGGCGCAGCGCTGCACCCGTGAATGCCGGCGCGAACGGGATGCCCGCACCGAGGCCGATCATTACGGCTCCAAGGACAACGACCGCTAGAGGCCCGCCTGTCGCTAGCAGCATGGTTCCTGCGGCACAGACCGTCATGCTCGCAACGAGCGATGCGCGTAGGCGCAACGGGCGGTTGTGCAGGATCCAACCACCCAGTGGACGCGTGGCTATCCCTAGCAGCAGCGTGAGCGAACCCAGGACGCCGGCGAGCTGGATATCGAGATCGCCGGTGCGAGTGAGCAACGTTACGACCCAATTGGCGACCACGATCGCCAGACCCATCCCCGCCGCGTGCATCGCTGCGAGGCGATAGAGACCAGGATCGCGAAAGAGAGGTCGACTAGAGACCTGTTGGGTGGCGCGCTTCACGACGGAGCGCCGAACGGCTGTCGGGCCGCGAGGCGAAATGACGAAAACGGCCATGCTCACCAACACCAGGACAATGCCGACAAGCCACGGAGATCTCCATGTGTCAAATGCGTCAGAGATCGCGGGCATCACTGCGACCGCCAGACCGGCACCGCCGAGAGCAGCGCCGCCGAAGACGCCCTGGGCCACTGCCCCGATCTCTCGGATGTACTGCGTTCCCGCGATGAAGCCCAACCCCGTGCCGACTCCCATCAGATCACGCAACGGCAATGCGAGCCATGGCTCTGGAGCGATCAGCGCAAGCGCGTTGCACACCAAGACGATCCCGAGACCGGCAAGCGCAGCCTGCCGGGGCCGCACGCGATCGACCACGCGGCCGCTCGGAATCTGGACGGCTGAGTGCGCAAGCGCCAGCAGCATCGTCATGACACCAACGGCCGCCAGGCCGATTCCGTAGTCGACCGATACGCGCTCGGCGATCGGACCGATATTGCCGAAGTTGAACCCGAGCGCGAGCCCGAGCAGCGCAGCCGCGAACGAAGCCCGCGCGTTGCGCTGGAGCAGTCGTGTAGCTACGGGACGAGCACCAGTTTGGTGTCGACGCCGCTTGCCTGGCGATCCCATGCAGCGCCGACCTGAGCGAGCGGAACCCGCTCGATATCAAACTCGATTCGCCCCGCGGATGCGTGCTCGACCAGCGTCAGGAGTGCTGCGTTCAACACGTCTCGCGGAACCTTGAAGTTGGTGAAGCCAAGAATGTCGACAGCCTTTCCGCGGACCAAGCCTGAGGCAACGACGGCCTCCGGCCCGGCCGATTGACCGAGTTGCACGAACCGCGCACCTGGCGCCGCGGCGCCGAGTGCGGCTACGAACGGCTCGCCCCAGAGCGGATCGATCACAAGCGAGGGGCCGTCACCCCCGCAGGCCTCTGCAAGCGCCTCGGTCAGCGTCTGCGGAGCGTCAGTGCCAAACGTATCGATCTGAACGGTGGCGTCCGCTCCGTGCGCAGCCGCGCGCGCAAGCCCCTCCGGTCGTCGGCCAGCGGCTACCACGCGACCGGCGCCAAGAAGTTTCGCCGCCTGGACGGCAATGAGTCCCAAAGTGCCTGTCGCTCCGAGGATGAGTACCGTCTCGCCTTCCTGTACGGGGGCACGCCACGCAAGCGGCAGCCACGCGGCCAGGCCCGCAACGCCGAGTGATCCAGCGACAGCAGGGTCGGTGTCAGGTGGAAGCTCGACCGATCCATCGTCACTCGCCAGCGCTAGTTCGGCGCCGCCCCCATCGCGGTTCAGACCCATACCCTCCATCCCTGCGTAGATCAGGGAGCCGACGGCGAAAGAGTCAGATTCGACAACCCGTCCGACAGCCTCGACACAGGGAACGTACGGGGCGTCCGGGTTTCCGGCAAAGAAACGACCGGAGCCGACGGCTATGTCGACTGGATTGAGCGGCGCCGCGAGAACCTCGATAAGGGTGTGGCCACTCGAACGAACCGGGGCGGGATGTTCCCCTTCGGAGGGCGACACGCCCAGCTGGTTGATGATGGCTGCACGCATCGATAGCTCCTAGTTGGTCGTAGAGGTGAGTGCTGGCTCGCGGGAGTGCCAATCCGTGGCCTGCTGATACGCATGCCCTGCCTGAAACACAGTCGACTCCGCGAAGCGCCAGCCGATCAGCGCCATTCCAACGGGCATTCCGTCCACGAAGCCGCACGGCACGCTGAGCACCGGCAGCCCGACGAGACTCCACGGTGAGTTGTAGGGAATGATCGTCAACCGATACAGGGTCGTTCGACCGTTTAGCTCGACGGTATCTTCGCCGATCCGCGGCGGAAGAACGGGCATCGTCGGAGCGCACAGGATGTCGACGTCGCGAAAAGCTTCGCGCATCGTCCCGTAGGCCGCCCT
>JAUXJK010000119.1 GCA_030624785.1 Actinomycetes bacterium | reverse complement strand
TATGAGGATGTTGGCCTCGCCCTGCCCAAGGACGTCCGTGTGATCGAAGACGTCGGGCACAAGTGGCAGCTGGCGCTCCGGCACCTTTCACCTGACACGCTCGCCGAGTACGACTTCGTCTTCTTCTGGGACGACGACATTGAGATCAAGCAGTTCGATCCGCGGCGATTTGCCGGGATCATGCAGTGCAATGCCCTCGAAGCGGCGCAGCCCGCGGTGGAGTCGCTGTACCCGCTGTCTCACGAAATCACCGCGCGAGTGCCCAGCCCGCCCCCCTTGAGAATGCATGGTGCGGACCCGACGTATTCGATCGTGGGCCGCCTGACGAACTTTGTCGAGATCATGGTGCCGGTGTTCTCTGCACGGGCGTGGAGAGAGATCTACGGCTACCTCCAACCGGACAACGTGAGCGGCTGGGGCTACGACCTCGTTCCTCTCGGCCGTAGAGGCATCGTCGATATGCTGCCTGTCGAGCACACGAGGCCCGTGCAATCGCCCGGGTCAGATCCGAATGTCGAGCTCGATCGCTTCTGTCACAACCAGGGCCTGTCTCTCCACGGGGGCGTGAATGAGGGTTGGCTGTTCGAGCCCTGGAACGCCGAGGCCTCAAGCCGGGGTGGCGAAGACTCGCCGACCTGGCGCGCCGACGTGACGAGCGCAGTATCGGTGGGCGGCCATAACTACCGAGCCATTCGCGCCTGAGGACGCGGGAGCCGCGCCCGCGAAGCGGGAACTGCGCTCGCGCCGCTTGCTAGTGGCGGCGCTGGCGTTTCGGAAGTGCCGTTACGCCGAGGAGTGCACCGGTGGCGACAAACGTGCCACCGACGGCGAGACCCGCGTTGGTAGTGATGGCACTGGCAACGATCGCGAACATGATGACGCCGATAATGACGCCACCGCCAAGGATTATCAGGCTATCTCTGTAGCGCTCCATCTGGGGACAGACGGTAACACAGTGCCGTTGGCCGCGTCCTGGGGCCCGGTCGCTCGTCGATCGCGAGTTGCATCAGGCGACTGTTCAGGTCAAGTGCGAGGGCGCAAGAAACAGCAGGTCCTCGCCTCGCCGACATTCGACGATTCCACGGTAGGCCGTCCGGGGCGTCCCGTGTCTCACGTCGGCCATGAGTCCGATTCGATTGGCGAGCGCAGAGAACTCCTCAAGATTCCGGTACGCCACACGAACGTCGCCGGACGTGTCGTCCACGTCGCCGATCGTCACGGGCGCCGCCGCTTCAACACGCTCGAGATAGATGCTGTCGTACGCATCCATATGAAGCGTTGCGACATCGAGTTTCTCGAAACCTGTCGACTGACGAGGGAGCGCGACGCGGCCCGTGTGTTCGTCGAAATACTCACCGAAACTGCTGCCGGTGGCGCCCGCATGGCGTACCCTCGAAATCTCCGGTCGCAACGTCACGCGTCCGCGACGTCGGGTCGGTTCACGTATCCAATCGTCCCAGTAGATCTCGGGCCAGTCTGGCTCGAGCTCTGCCCACAGACTGCGCGAAATCAGCACGCCGAGGTTCGGAAACCAGTCCGAGCGCACAACTCGCTCGGCGTCGAATACGAACTCTGGTTGCCCGTTGTCGTTCCAGGCGGAGACCGCCCAGACGGATGCGTCCTGCGTGAGGAGAAGCTGACATGCGTCAAAGAACTGCAGCGCGTCTGAGGCCACGATGAGATCGTCCTCGATGACGACTACCGCGTCGGTCGAGTACAAGGCGAATACCTGGTTGAGTGCCCACCTGTAATGAGCGGCGATGCACCGATACCCATGAACCGGCGAGGGATGGCCGTCCCCTCGCTCAGCCGGACGCGAGGTGTGGACGATGGAGGCGACCAACGAGCTGTAGTCCTCGACCACGCCCCGAACATCCTGATCATCGCCATCCTGCGAAATGACGATCGGAACCTCCGAGGATCCCGTCGCCGAGAAGAGCGACTCGAGGGCGTGATGAAGATGCTCGGGTCGATCGTGCGTCAAGACGAGCACGACGTATCGATGTGCAGAAGTCATTGCGCTCATCATGAATGGACTGCGATAGTGAGGCGACACGACGACCGAGGAGGCAAAAGTTGGCGACCCTCTATGAGGACAAGCAGCTCACGCTCGACGGAGACGGAATCACGATTCGCAACTACTACTTCCCGCGCGGAACGAAACACATCGCGTATTCACAGATCAAGCGGTACGCGGACCGCCCAATGGACAAGAAGACCGGTCAGCTGCGCATGTGGGGCTCCGGCAACCTCCATCATTGGTTCTACCTCGATCGCTCACGCCGCAACAAGACGCGCCGCATTGTTCTCGACCTCGGCCAGCGCACGCGTCCCGTCCTGACCCCGGATCGACCAGACGAGCTCGTAGCCGTGCTGCAAGAACAGACCGGGATGGACCCGGTGAAGCCGCCGGACGCCACCGTCGGGGCCGCGGCCAACGACGACGCCGACACCACAGACAGCAGCAACGACAACAACGGCGCCTAGCCCACGCCATGCGCGTCGTAGCCGAGCGCGGGACGGTGCGTGGGCGTGCCGTTTCGGCGCTAGATCACTCGCTGCCAGCGTTCCGAGGCGAGATCGTGGACGATCCCTTCAACGCAGCCTGCGCCTTCATTGGCGGCGGCGATTAGACCCGAGAACCCGGATTCGTCGCCGATGACTTCTCGTTCGCGGCGACCACCTTCGCTCGGGATCTTGGCCCAATACGTCGTGACTCTATTCGCGTCTAGCGACGCTAGCGCGATCAATGCTCACGCAATACCTGCGGGCACTCCCGCCACCGCGTCCCGCTGGCGGGACGGCTCACACCAGGGCGCTGTATTGGGCGCGCTATCGTGGATCCCGTGGCGGAACTGAGACTCGTTCTCGGGAACAAGAACTACTCGAGCTGGTCGATGCGCGGCTGGCTTGCCGCCCGTCTGACTGGAGCGCCATTCGAGGAAACGGTGATTCCCCTCTACCAGGAGGACACTGCTCGAGCCAAGGCGGACATGTGTCCCGCTGGCCGAGTTCCGGTGCTCTACGACGGCGACATTTCGATCTGGGACTCTCTCGCCATTGGGGAATATCTTGCCGAGAAGTTCCCTGACGCCGGGCTATGGCCTGCGGACGCGGCGGCGCGGGCGACGGCAAGGTCGGTCTGCAGCGAGATGCACTCCCAGTTCGTCGATCTCCGCAACGAGCTTCCCATGAACATCCGGGCCAGCGGCGATGGGATCGTTCCAACGGAAGCCGTGAGAGCAGACGTCGAACGAGTGACCGAACTGTGGCGGAGCTGCCAGACCAGCTTCGGCACATCCGGACCGTTCCTGTTTGGCCCGTGGTGCCTGGCGGACATCTTCTACGCGCCCGTCGTGATGCGGTTTCGCACGTATCGGATCACACTTGACGACAAAGCGGAGGCCTACGCCAATGCGGTCCTCGAGCATGAACACGTGCGCGAGTGGATGGCCGCGGCAAGCGCTGAATCCTGGTCGATCCCGCGCTACGACATCTCGTAGCGGCAGGCAGGAGCGACACGGCCGGCTGGAAGAACCTCGATCCAGTCTGTAACAGGAGCCAGCGCGAATAGTCTGTAGATCGAGCACCTTGCAACCGAGCACAGAGGGGTAGCTAACACGTGGCGACGCGCGGCTTCACAGGACGACCACGTACCGACGACGGAAGGGTGCCTCCCGGTCAGTACGTCGTGGACGATTTCCCGGTTCTTACCGCCGGGCCCACGGTCGGTGTCACCGAGCAGGAGTGGGAGCTGACCGTTGGGGATGGAAACACGAGCAAGTCCTACGACTGGAAGAGCCTCCACGCATTGCCCATCGAATCGATCACCGTGGACATTCACTGCGTCACGCACTGGACGAAACTCGATACCGAATGGGAGGGTGTCCGCGTCTCGACGCTGTTCGAAGACGCGGACGTCGGCGACTACGACTTCGCTCTGGTCTCCAGCTACGGCGACTACACGACCAACGTCCCCGTGAGCGACCTCGTCGACCACGATGCGCTCATTGCAACCAGATACGACGGCGAGCCGATCGATGCTGAGCACGGCGGCCCGGTTCGTCTGGTCGTTCCCCACCTGTACTTCTGGAAAAGCGCAAAGTGGGTGCGTCATATCCGCCTGGCCGATGAGGACGAGCCAGGCTTCTGGGAAGCTGCCGGCTACCACAGCTACGGCGATCCGTGGCGTGAGCAGCGCTACTACGCGGACTAGTGGACACCTCGACCCGACCGCGCCTCACCTGGCGCATGGCAACCGTCGCGAAGCTCGTCGAGGAGACATCCTCAGCCCGCACCATCGTCTTTGACGTCCCCCAGTGGAAACGGCACTGCGCGGGCCAGCACCTCGATCTGCGCCTCACGGCGCCCGATGGATACCAGGCCACCCGAAGCTACTCGCTGTCATCCGGTCCCGACGAGGCCCCGCAGATCACTGTCGAGCGCGTCGATGACGGCGAGGTCTCATCGTTTCTCGTCGACATCGTCGAGGACGGCGACACACTCGAGATTCGAGGAGCGGTCGGCGGCTACTTCGTCTGGACGCCACGACTGGCGTCGACGCGACCTGCGCCACTTCTCTTGATCGGCGGTGGATCAGGCATCGCCCCGCTTCGGGCGATGTGGCGATCCGCCACGACGAACGTACCCACAACGATTCTCTACTCGGCTCAAACGCATGAGCGAGTCATCTACCGAGACGAGCTTGCCGCTCACGAAAGTGCAACGGTGAAGATCCATCTGACGCGGCAGGAACACGACGGATACGAAACCGGCCGCATCGACTCACGGGCTCTCAACGCCGCTGTCGGCACGGGCACCCCTCCCCACACCTACGTTTGTGGCCCGACGGCGTTCGTCGAAGCCGTCACCCAGGCTCTCATGCCGCTTCACCCCGACGCCTCCATGATCCGCACCGAACGGTTTGGCTGAGGAAGCGAGCGTTCACATGTCCTACGTCGACGGCAATGCCCTTTCCGCAGCCCTCTCCCTGGCTTTCGGAACCGATGTCGCGGCCGGCGACGGCATCTGCGCGCACTGCGGCCATCACCATGCCTTCGCCGAGGCCCACGTGTATCTGCGCAACCCCGGCATGGTGATGCGCTGCCCCAACTGTGAAGGCGCTGAGCTGATACTCGTCGAGATCGAACATCACCTCCACCTCACGATCCGCGGCCTCGCGACGATCAACCTGCCCGGTCGAACTGGCCAGGACAACTGAACAACCGCGCCTCGCTGACACCGCGCCAGTTCTACGACCAGATGCTGCCGAAGCCAAGGTCAAGGACGCCGCCGCCACGGCACTCGACGCTGTCGTACTCGGTGCCCGGCGTGAACCACTGGTTGCGCTCCCAGTAGATGTCGCCAGCAGTGAGCCGTACGCCGCGCTCGCTCCCATCGTTGGTGGCCGCGAGCGCCACGAGTTGCATATGGTCGTCTCGACGTCGTAGGACTCCGCACAGACGAGCCCGACGTCGATCTCGCCTAGGCGGCCGCCTCGTTTGCTCATGGTCAGATTGAACTCGACGCCTTCGCCGCGTCGAACGGCGCCACCCGCGAACTGGAGCTGGAACTCGAGTCCGGTGAGCTTTCGAACAAGCCTGCTTGCGATTGGCGCTCGACTCCCAAGGCGCCGCTTCCAGAACGATCCCTTCGCTCGCCCTTTCGGCTCGTCCGTTGGGTGGTACTTCTCGTACTCCTCAGCCATCCGTTGGACCCTACTTTCGCCGCTCAAGAACCCAGCGCGCGCTAGGGCCGCACGTACAAAATTCCCTGCTTCCCGCGGCCGGCAGTCTCGATCGCATCCGAGACGCGAAGGCAATACGCGACCTCCTGCGCAAAGTGGCGGGATCGCCCCAGGCAACGGGCCAGGTCGGCAGTCGTGAACGGATCCGGCAGGCCCTCCGGCAATAGCCCGAGCAACTCGGGCGAAGAACCGAGCTCGACCGTCTCCAGAACGTCGATCAGCCGTCGCTCCTCAATGACGAACCCACCGCGTCGCCAGCCCTTCCTGGCGTCGGGACGTCGAATCTCCTCCTCCTCCACAAGCGCTATCTCGAGCGTGAAGTTGGGGTGGCTCAACAGAGACGGGAACGAAACGAGCTCCTGACATACGTCCGCCGCAATACCCCGCCTGGGAGATCGTCGTCGCGACACCTCCGCCCCATCCTCATCGAGCTTCACAATCCACTTCCTGGCAGCGATCGGGTGCACCAATCGCATCGAATACGAATCAAGCAAGCGGTCGAACTTGGATCGCATCGCTGAGAAGCCCCGGGTCTGGATCTCGATGAGAAACCCATCCCGAACCAGATCCACCACGAAGCCCTCCAGCGGCTCCTCCACCAGGTCGCCCTCCTGGCGATACCACTCCTTCAGCGCCGCATGAAGTGGTTTCTCGTTGAGTCGTCCTATGCCCGTCACGGTGCGAGCCTACTGAGCGGGGTCAACGGGAAAGCGGCGGCAACATGCGACCTGCAAACATTGACGAGCATCCCGCCG
>JAUXJK010000115.1 GCA_030624785.1 Actinomycetes bacterium | reverse complement strand
GCGGGAATCATCGACGTGCTCATCGCCGTATTCGAGTCTTCTCGATAGGTCTCTCTTGCCTCGACCAGAACCGTGGCAAGACCTGCGTCGCCGGTTGCCAGGGCAGCTGCCAGGCCGGCCCCACCTGCGCCCGCGACAACGACGTCAGCGGCGATATCGGGCTGGCGAGTGGGCGCCTCCACGGTTGCCGATAGTAGCCGAGCTCGGGCACGAGGGAATGCGCTGGGGCCGTGAGACGGCCCGGGCGGCGACGCCGTAGTCACAGCCCCTGCCTGCGTGGTCGATAGACACGGCCGAGCCATCATGGCCCACGGTCACTACGCCGATAAGACAGGGATGTCCGAGGATGCACGAAACGACGTCCGCGTCGACAGAAGCTCTCGCAAGCTCCTCGCTGCCGCAATCGTTGTGGCACTGGCGATCTCGGCGGGTTGTGGGTCAGGCGAGCGCGGCAGTGCGGATATCGAGTCGGGGAAGGCCGGTCCGGACACGCCAATCCAGACCGACCTCGAGGGCGCCGCTGACCCGGGCGCACTGAGCGCAGGCGGCATCGGCTCGCTATTCGACGATCTGCCTGGCGTCGTTCGAGAGACGCAACCCTCGATCGTGACCGTGTTGGCCTCAACGGCGTTCGGGCAGGCGAGCGGTAGCGGTGTGATCTGGACCAAGAAGGGTCTCATCGTTACGAACAACCATGTCATCGAGAACTCTGAACGGATCGAGATCGTCCTGGCGAGCGGCGAGCGTGTGGAGGCAACAGTCGTCGCCGTCGATCCACGAACCGACCTCGCCGTTGTCAGAATTGACAAGAAGAACTTGCCGGCTGCTCAGTTCACCGACACCCTCCCCGAGGTCGGGCAGCTCGCGGTCGCAATGGGAAGCCCTCTCGGCTTCGAGAACACGGTGACCGCTGGCATCGTCTCAGGCCTTCATCGCTCCATTCCCTCCGGCGGCACAACGCCGGCGCTCGTGGACCTCATCCAGACCGACGCCGCCATCTCGCCCGGCAACTCTGGCGGCGCGCTCGTCGACGCGAGTGGTCAGGTCATCGGGATCAACGTCGCCTACATCCCTCCGCAGGAGGGCTCCGTGTCGATCGGCTTCGCGATTCCCGCCCCGACCGTCCGTCGGGTCATCGCGCAGCTCGTGAGGACCGGACGAGTCGAGCACGCGTTCCTGGGCGTTGACCTGCGCGAGCTCACGCGACAGATCGCTGAGGACTTCGAGATTCCCGTCAACGAAGGCGTGCTGATCTTCAGTGTGGTTGCCGACTCCGGTGCGAGCAGAGCTGGACTCATCGCCGGTGACGTGATCACCGCGATCGCGGGCGAGAGGTTGAGGACAATCGAAGACTTCCTTCGTGTTTTGCGTAACAGGGCGCCGCGCGACACGATCGCGATCGAGGTTGTTCGCGGTGAGGAGACCCAGCAGATCGAAGCGACGCTCACCGATCGTCCCGATGGCTAGCAACGAATAGCACCTCGCGTCGCCCGATCAGCTCGCCGTTCGATGATCGCTACAAGTCGGTGCGCCACTCACCTTGAGGCTTGATCTTCTTCGCTTCAGGCAAGACATCGCGCGCGAGCCATTCAACCTGCTCTTCGAGCTCGGCAAACGTCCGCGATGGGCAGATCGGCGCCATCGCCAGCACCGAGTACCCGCACTTGGCGTAGCGCTCGATGTCAGAGAGAATCTGATCAGCTGAGCCGCCGAGGTTCCAGCGGGGTTCGCGGGTCGCCTCCTCATCGCTCGCATCCGAGATACGAAAGGACGTGAACGCCACGTTGGCAAGCTCCTTCGTGTCGCGGCCGATCTTGTCCGCCTCGACGCGGATCGCCTCCTGGAGCTCAACGTAGTCCTCGGGCTGTTGATCCGGTCGGGTGAGAATTGGCATGAAGCCGTCCGTACGCTGCGCGATGAGCGGGGCCGTTCCCTTGCTCGTGGCGCCAACGATGATCGGCGGCCGCGGCCGCCGCGCGGGGAGCGGGAACACGCCCATGCTCTGGAAGTCGAAGAAGTCGCTCTTATGTGTGACGACACCCTCGCGCCAGGCCTGGTCGTACACGTCGATGCAGGCCTCGAGGACTGAGCGTCGCTGCTTGTGAAAGCCGAGGCCGAGCGCCTCGAACTCCTCCTTCATCCAACCGGTCCCAACGCCCATGATTAGGCGACCGCTCGAGAGCACGTCGACCGTCATGAACTGGCGCGCATCTGAAAGCGGATGACGGTAGGGCGCAATCAATACACAGGGGCCCATCTTGATTCGACTGGTGACCGACGCGATCGCACCCATGACGACGGCGCCGTCGAGGATGTTGGAGCGAGGCGGATAGTGGCGCCGCATCTTGCCGCCGATCGGAGTCACGGAGCCTGGCGACTCCTCGGGCAGCGAGACATGATCGCCCATCCATACCGAGTGGAACCCGAGTCGCTCCGCGAGCTGAGCCGATTCGACCGGTCGCATCTCGGAGACGTCCTGATCTTGATGAAACCAGTCGCCCTCTTCGCGATTGGTTACGCCATGCGTGGAGAGGAAGAGTCCGAGCTCCATCCGCGCCCCTTTCGTTCGGTCACGTTTGCCGGCGCATTATCACCGGCCCGCGATCGAACCGGCTAGCCGATGGTGCTAGACGGCGCGTCTGATTTTGCCGACAAAGCGGATCTTCGTTTCGCCACCGGCATAGATGACCCTGACCGACGCTCGAAGCTTCTTTCCACGTACCCCCGCGGGTATCGACCAACGGCAGACGGCACTCAGGCGTCGCTTCTTGCCCACGCGTCGCAGCTGCGCGGGCGCAACCGGCACAGCTTTCGAGCCGATGCGGGCTGGGCATCGCAACCGCACGCGCTTCGGTATCCGCTTCATGCCTGGCCCCGGTCGCAGTGCGAGTGACGCCTCAAAGCGTTGATCGGCGCGCAGGTGGCGACCACGCACCCGATAGGCGACGACGACAAGACGTTTCGTCCCCTTGGCGGAGGACTTGACCTTCTTCTCCTTCTTCTTCGGATTGGCCTGGGATGGAGGCGGCGCGGGAGGCTCCCCAGGAGGAATGGCACCTGTAGGAGGGGGAGCCCCCGCACCGGAGTCGAGATCGAGCACCTTGAACGCAGAAAGCGGAATAGGCGAAGCGGTCTGAGCCGTGACAAGCCCGTTCCAGTTGGCTGTTCCTTCGAACTCCATCATCATTTTCGGACGTCCAGCGTTGTCGACGACGTACATCCCGTAGATCTGAAGCGCCCGGGCGATCGTCAAACACGCTCCGCTGCACCCCCAGGCGTTGATCTGCGCTGTCGTGAGAGCAGGATCGAGCTGTAGTCGAGCCCCCTCGGGGAGCGCGAGCGGACCCGTCCCGGCCCCGTCCGATTTGGTTGCCGGAAACACGAAATCGGGGCCCGGAGCGTCGTAGGCAAACGCGAGCGCGTGATCGATCGAGCCCGCCTGGATCTCACACTTACGCACGAGGCCCGCGAGGTAGGGAACTCCGGCGCCTCGAGCTACGAAGCCATTGCCGTGCGCGTGCACCGGTGTGGCGCTTCCGTTGACGGTGTAGCCGTAGCCGTTCGCTGCCGTGAACGTGTTGCCGGCGCCAGTCGAGAAGTTGAAGAAACCCCACTCCTTGCCTGTGGAGCGATCGATGATGATCACCTGCGCGTCGCTGCCCGAGGCGGGGGCGGCAGCGGGCGGCACGGGAACCTGGACGGTCGCGCTCTCGTGATTGGTGAAGGTTGTTCCGTCAGCGTTCGCGCGGGAGAACCAACCCGACAGCTGCACCTGACGCGTCGGGGTAGAGGCTGTCGCGTAGTAGACGGGATACGTGAACTGGGTCGGATCAGACGACAGGCTCCCGCCGATCGCATTTACACGAGCCGCTGTGTTTGGCTCATAGGCGGGCCCTACGACGATCGGCGTGTTCCACGGGCTCGACGCCTGATATGGCGGCGAGCAGCTTCCCTCCGGCACCACCCCGGCATGCGCCTCCTCATGCGTCGCGGCGAGGGCCATAAGGAGCGCGCCACACGCCAGCGCGCACGATCCTGCGAGGGCTCGGGGCCAGCCGTGAATGTGGAATACGTCTCGCATCGTCAGTCGACAGAGCGTCGGAGCGATGGTGCAAGCAGGCGCGCCACCGTGGCCTGATACAGAACTCTTGGTACGCATGGTCAACCCCCCGGTCGATACCTAGGCGTTCCTCGGTCGTTGCAGCGCTGACGTGCAGTGGTGCCCGCCATTCCCGCCACCCGTGCTCGTCACCATAGAGCGGATCGACGTTGAGATGGGTTGCTCGCTGTCATGATCCCGTTCGGTGCGTGTAAGCAGATGATGAGGACACGCGGAACGTCGGACGGGCGTCGTTCTGCTGGAGGCCGCGCCCGAACGGGCCAACGGCGCATCAGAGATACTGAGTGATGGGCAATCTCCGAGAAACTCGGTTGAGGAAACAGCGAGGAAGCTCGAGCCGTCTCGCAGCCCTTGGCGCGCTGCTCACTGCGATCGCGCTGCTGGTCGTGGCATGCGGCGGAGGCGACGAGGCGAGCCCGACCGCTGCTGAGGAAGCCACTACAGCGGAATCGACCACCACATCTGCGGCCGCGACCACTGAGTCGAGCGAGGCCCAACCAGCAGTGATTCCGATCACGGAGCCCGGAGCCCGCGAAACAGTCACCCTGCAGATCGCCGGCAATGAGGTTGACGTGACGATCGTCCTGCCGAACAACTACGCGCCGGGAGAGCCACACCCGATCCTCTTTGCTCTACCCCCCGGGGGCCAGGCGCAGGCGCAGGTCGAGTTTGGACTTGACCGTTTCTGGGCGGACGAAGCCCAGGCGCGTGGCTGGATCGTGGTCAGCCCGGCTGCACCAGAAGGGGTGCTGTTCTTCCAGGGTTCCGAGGCGATCGTTCCCGAGCTCCTCGACACGATCGCGGCCACCTACCCGCCAGAGAGCGACGTATTTCACCTCGCGGGCATCTCGAACGGCGGTCTGAGCGCGTTCCGCATCGCGACCGGGTCGCCCGAACGTTTCGCGTCGATCGTTGTCCTCCCCGGCTTTCCTCCCACGGAGGATGACCTCGCGATGATCGACTCGCTCGTGGAAATCCCCGTTCACATGTATGCCGGCGAGACCGACACGATCTGGGTTGAGGGCTCCGAACGCGCCCTTGCGGCTCTTGAGGAGGTCGGCGGCCAGGCGACGCTCAGCATCGAGCCGAACGGCGGCCATGTCCCGGCGATGTTGACCGGCGCCGAGCTCTTCGATGTGCTCGAAGACGCACGACCTGGTTAGCGCCACGCGCGTAGGTCGTGTGGCTCCGTGCCACCTTTTCGTAGCATTCGAGTGATGGCGTCACCCGAACAGCCCGACGAAATGTCACTCGCGGCACGCTTTTACGCGGAGATGTACCTGATTCGACGCTTCGAAGAAACCCTGCTGGAGATGTTCTCGGCCGGAAAACTCGTTGGCACCACGCACACCTGCATCGGCCAGGAGGCCAACGCCGTCGGCGTCATTGCCGCCCTCGAGCCCGAGCGCGACATCGTGTTCAGCAACCATCGTTGCCACGGCCACTACCTAGCCTTCACCGACGATCCCCGGGGCCTGCTCTGCGAGGTGATGGGCCGCGAGGGCGGAACATGTGGAGGCAAGGGCGGAAGCCAACATCTTTGCCGCGGCAATTTCTACTCGAACGGGGTTCAGGGCAGCATCGTGCCGGTTGCCACCGGTATGGCTCTTGCCGAACGCGAGAAGGGCTCCGGCGCCGTGACCACAGTGTTCCTCGGTGACGGAACACTCGGCCAGGGCACGGTGTACGAATGCATGAATCTCGCCTCGGCCTGGTCTCTCCCCCTTCTCATCGTTGTTGAGAACAACTTCTACGCGCAGTCCACGCCGAGCTCATTGACCCTCGCTGGTTCGATTCCCTCGCGCGCCGAAGCGTTTGACATCGACACGCAACACCTCGATACAACCGATGTTCAATCGATCCACGAGGCCGCTCGAGCTGCCATCGCCTCCGTGCGCGAGACGGTCAGACCCTTCTGTCTCGTGCTGGATACGTACCGCTTCAGCCCGCACAGCAAGGGCGACGACAACCGCGACGAAGCCGAGATCGAAGCGCGCCGCACCCGCGACCCGCTGCTGATCACCGGGGCCCTGCTGCCCGAGGCTGAGCGCCTGGAGATCGAACGACGTTGCGAGGCGCGCCTCGAGGACGAGGTCGCTCACGCCGAAGCCTCAACGATCGCTGGCGCGGCCGCGTAGCGATGGCCGATCGATGCGTCCACGAGCTCAACCGGGCTCTTCACGAGCTGTTCGAGAACCGCGACGACGTCGTGCTTGTGGGCGAAGACATCCTCGATCCGTACGGTGGCGCGTTCAAGGTCTCGCAGGGCTTGAGCACTCGCTGGCCCGACCGGGTCATGACGACCCCGATCAGCGAGGCCTCGCTCGTCGGCCTAACCGCCGGCATGGCGATGCGCGGTCTCAGACCCGTCCTCGAGATCATGTTCGGAGACTTCATCGCGCTCGGCTACGACCAGATCGTCAACGGCATCTCCAAGTTCCGCGAGATGTATGACGACCAGGTCACTGTCCCGCTCGTGATTCGGCTGCCGATGGGCGGTGGCCGAGGCTACGGACCCACGCATAGCCAGTCACTAGAAAAGGCG
>JAUXJK010000244.1 GCA_030624785.1 Actinomycetes bacterium | reverse complement strand
TGGCCCAGTCGGGATCGAAGCCACCGTTGTAGTCCCCGTAGCGCCCGCCGACATTCCAGCCGTAGGAGGCCGCTACCGGTTTGCCGTCAATCTCCATGAAGGTGAGCCGGAGCCACCCATGTCGCGACGCGGCTTCGGCGAACGTGCGGTGGAACGCCTGTGCTTTCGGATCCAACAGCAATGAGCTCGTGCCGAAACGACGCTTGTGGAGCTCGAACATCGTGGTCATGTCGTCCAGCAACTCGGAGGTTTCTTCAGATCGCCGAAACGTGACATCGTGGTTCCTCGACAGCTGATTCGAGCGCGAGCGCACGTACTTTCGAAGCTTCCGACCACGCTCTGCCCAGTAGGCGTCCCATTCGAGCTCACGCAGGTTTACATAGGGCATCGCTGTAGCAAGGCCTGTGACGACGCTCAGCGGCGAGCCGCCATCGCGTAGCCCGGAAAGCCACTCGGAGTCGATCTCCGTGCCATGGAGAACCGCCGTCGACCATTCGTCAGCGTGCTCGCGAAGCACCGCACAGGCTCGTCGCGTGAACTCGAGCTCATGTGACTCATGACAAGCCGGATGGAACTGATCGCCGATGTCGGCGCCCGCGAACCGTAGTGCCGAGCCGCTCGTTCGCACGAGAGGCAACACGCCGTCGCATACCCCTGCCGAATCGCGCGAGATGATCACGAACGGCTCTGCATCCTCGTCGTAGTGCTCCAGCCAGCTCCGGTACCAGTCAGGGGTCACAAAGGGGTTGCCCCTGGCTTCGGCTAGCTGCCGCCAGGCGGCCTCCCAGGGGGTGAGCTCGTCGGCTGACGTGATCAGAGTTATGGCAGTCGCCGGGCGTGTCTCGACATTCGGCACTGTCTGGATTGTGAACTGACGCAGCGGACGTGTCGAACCCCAGCCGGGTGGGCTGCTAGCTTGCAGCAACCTTTAACTCGGTCCCGAGAGGCCGGAAAGGAGACCGTTGGTGGTTGCAGATGAGCTGGTCGGCACGACCTTGTTGGACGCAGAAGCGTTGCGACGGACCATAGCGCGCATCGCCCACGAGATCGTTGAGGGCAACTCCGATCTTTCCCGTGTGGCTCTCGTGGGGATACATACGCGAGGGGTGCCGATAGCGCAGCGCTTGCGTCGCTTGATTGGTGAGTTCGCCGAGGTTGAGCCAGACTTCGGAACCATCGATATCACGTTTCATCGTGACGACCTGCACGTGCAAGCCGATGGAACGGCCCCGATTGTTCAGCCGGTAGTCAAGGCGACGAAACTTGACTTTCCACTGGAGGGCGCGACCTGCGTTCTCGTCGACGACGTCATGTATACGGGGCGCACGGCAAGGGCGGCGATCGAGACGCTCTTCTCGTACGGCCGTCCTGCACGCGTGCAGCTTGCCTGCATCGCTGACCGTGGACACCGAGAACTGCCGATCCGACCCGACTACGTCGGCAAGAACCTGCCTACTTCCCGCGGCGAACGCATTCACGTACAGCTCATGGAGATCGACGAGATCGACGGTGTCGTACTCGTGAGAGAGGAAGGCGACAATGCCTGAAAAGACCGTACAACAGCCGCTGATGCGCGACGAGCTCCTGCCGCCGTCGCGTGCTCGGAGGCGACATCTGATCTCGATCGCCGATCTGGGACGCCCCGACATCGAGCGCCTCCTCGGTCTCGCGCGCACCTTCGCGACATCTCTCGACCGAGACGTGAAAAAACTGCCAACGCTGCGTGGACGCACGGTGGTCAGCATGTTCTACGAGCCCTCGACAAGAACGTCGACAAGTTTCGAGCTGGCCGCGAAGAGGCTCTCCGCCGACGTCATGTCCATACGGGCGTCGGGGTCATCCGCCGACAAGGGCGAGTCTCTCAAAGACACTGCGCTGACTCTGGGCGCCTACGACCCCGACATCGTCGTGATCCGTCACACGAGCATCGGCGCACCCGACGTCGTTGCTCGACATGTCGACGCGCATGTTGTCAACGCGGGGGATGGCAAACGCCAGCATCCGACCCAGGCGCTTCTCGACCTCTTCACGATCGATGAGGAGTTTGGTGGAGTCGATGGCATTCACGTCGCGATTGTCGGCGACGTACTGCACTCGCGCGTCGCGCGCTCGAACATTCAGGCGCTCGTGCTCATGGGAGCGCACGTGACGCTTGTAGGTCCGCCGACACTTATCCCGCGTGGAATCGAAGCTCTCGGATGCGAGGTATCGCACGACATCAATGCGATCCGCGATGCTGACGTCGTCTACGTGCTCAGAATGCAGCGCGAGCGCATGGAGGCCGGCGCAAACTTCGTGCCGTCGTTGCGCGAATACACTGCTCGATGGGGTGTAAGTGCTGAGCGCCTGACCAAGGGGCAGCGTGTCATGCACCCGGGTCCGATGAATCGGGGCGTGGAGATCACGCCCGACGTCGCTGACGCAGCCGAGTCGCTCATCCAGCGTCAGGTCCGTAGTGGCCTGGTCGTGAGAATGGCGGTCCTCTACGACCTTGTGACCGGTGGGCCAGTCTCGGCTGTTGCGCCAGCCACGATCCGCGAAGTCGCGTGATGGTCGACACGACGGATCGGAGTGTCGAGCGGTGGCACTAGCGACGGGCAGTGCCGGGCTCTGGTGCAAACCGACGGAAGCGGTTGACATTGTCGTTGCCGGAGCCCGTGTTGTCGACCCACTCGAAGGCCTCGATGAGGTCCTCGACGTTACGGTCGAGGGTGGAGTCATTACGTCGCTCGAACAAGCGAGGGCCCCGCGGCCGCGCCTGCTAGTGACGCCTGGGTTCGTCGACCCGCATGTCCACCTACGCGCGCCTGGTCGAGAGGACGAGGAAGATCTGGCCAGTGGCACGGCCGCGGCTGCCGCTGGCGGCTACTGCGCGATTCTCGCGATGCCGAACACCGACCCCGTTGTCGACTCTGCGGCAGTTCTCGGCGCGTTGATAGACGACGCGAAGACGAACGCTCAGATTCCAGTCGGATTCTTCGCCTCGATTACCCGCGATCTAGCGGGCGAGGAGCTAAGCGACATGGTCGAGCTCGCGGAGTGCGGTGCGGTTGGCTTTACCGACGATGGACGTCCGGTGCGCTCCGCCGGTCTCATGCGCCGCGCGCTTCAGTACTCGGGTGCGGCAGGCCGAAGTCTTTCGCTTCATGAGGAGGAGCCCACGCTTGCTAGTGGTGGCCACATGCATGAAGGCGCGGTGTCCGCCGAGCTCGGCATAGGCGGGTGGCCATCGATCGCCGAGAGCGTCATGGTCGAACGAGATGTGGCGCTCGCGCAGTACGAGAGTCGGCCCCTTCACTTCATGCATCTCTCCGCACAGGAGTCTGTGGACGCGTTGCGTCGCGCCCGCGAACTTGGCGTCGAGGCGAGCGGCGAGGTCTCGCCGCATCATCTTTGCCTGACCGACGAGGCAGTACGAAGTCTCGACACGAACCTGAAGATGAACCCGCCTCTGGGCGCTGAAGCAGATCGACAGGCACTGCTGGAAGGTGTGCGCGACGGAACGATCGAAGCGATCGCGACCGACCATGCCCCTCACGCGTTGCACGAGAAGGAGCTGCCTTTCGAAGAGGCTCCCTTCGGCGTCACTGGCCTTGAGACGGCGTTTTCGGTGCTCTACAGCAGGCTTGTAATGACGGGCGCACTCGGGCTCGGTGTGCTGATCGAGCGCATGACGTCCGGGCCGGCACGCATCTTCGGACTCGCGCCACCCCGTATCGCAGTCGGCCAACCAGCGAATCTCACGCTGATTGACGTTGAGCGCCAATGGGTGGTGGGGGAGGACGGCTTCCGTTCTCGCTCAGCGAACTCGTGGCTGATCGGTGAGGAGTTGACCGGATGCATCGTCATGACGATCGCCGACGGCCGCCTCGCCTACGCGGCATGAGTGCACAGCTCGCGCACCTTCGCGTACGAGGCAACGAGGCAATCGGGCCATACAGCCTTCTCCATGTTGAGCGAGGCCAGCTCGATCCTGGAGTCCCGGGCCAGTTCTTCATGCTTCGCACGGAGCCGCTTCTGCTGCCACGGCCAATGAGCCTCTGTATGGCGCGAGCCGGCGAGTTGGGCTTTCTCATTGATCCGATCGGCAGGGGAACCGAGGCGCTGGCGCGGCTCGATCC
>JAUXJK010000112.1 GCA_030624785.1 Actinomycetes bacterium | reverse complement strand
CGCGAACGCCCAGGTCGGTGACGAGCAGAAGGGCGAAGATCCAACAGTCCGTGAGCTCGAGGAGCGCGCCGCGGCTCTCCTGGGTCAGGAACGCGCCGTCTTCCTCCCAACGGCAACGATGGCCAACCAGATTGCGCTCCGAGCACTCAGTGAGCCCGGAGACGAGCTGATCGCTGAAGCTCGATCGCACATCCTGCGCATGGAGGGCGGCGGGCCCGCAGCCCACTCGGGCCTAGTGATGAAACCGCTCGCCAGTGCGCGTGGCGTTTTTGATGCAACGACCGTCGCGGAAGCGGTCAACCGGGATGATCCACATCTCGCGCGTACACGCATCATGTGCGTCGAGAACACCCACAACGGCGGGGGCGGAACAGTCTGGCCGCTCGCGACACTTCGCGCCGCCACGATCGCCGCCCACGACCGCGGTCTGAGCGCGCACCTGGATGGAGCGCGCCTGCTCAATGCTGCGGTCGCGCTTGGGATCGAGCCGGCCGAGATGGGAACCCTCTTCGATAGCGTTACGCTCTGCCTCTCGAAGGGACTCGGTTGCCCACTGGGCGCCATCCTCGCCTGCTCTGAGGAGCTCGCGAAGCGCGTGTGGCGACTCAAGTTTCTCTTTGGCGGCGCGATGCGACAGGCAGGCATCGTGGCAGCGGCGGGAGTCTACGCCCTCGACCATCACGTCGAACGGCTGGCCGAGGATCACGACAACGCGCGTACGCTTGCGGCCGGACTGGTCGCCGCCGGGCTCCCCGTCGATCAAGGCAGTGTCGAGACCAACTTCGTGCAGATCGACTGCAATCAACTCGACCTCTCCCGCGACGAGCTGATCGCGCGGCTTCAACGAGAGGGCGTGCGAGTCTCGATCGCGGCCCCAGCCGGTGTGCTGCGAGCTGTCACACATCTCGACGTCAGCGCCGACGATATGCAGCGAGCGAGCGAGGCAGCGACGCGCGCACTCGACACGCCCGCCCAGCATTGACTTGGCAACAAGGGCTGTCGCCAGAGCGGTGATCTTCCGCGCCGATCGCGTCCTGCTGCTGCAGCGGGCCTGCGATCAGCGAATCGCCCCCAACGCCTGGCAGTGTCCGGCCGGCAAACAGGAGCCCGGTGAACCGATCGAAGAGACTCTCATCCGCGAGCTACGCGAGGAGACGGGCCTCGCGGTACGAACTTCGGTGCCCCTCGGAACCACCTCGACCGTCGTCGAGACCGATGGCGAGCCGACGACGTGGTTGCAGTTCGACTTTCTTGCGGATACCGACGACGCCGAGGTCGTGCTGAGCGACGAACACCGCGACTTCCGTTGGGTGCCACTCATCGAGATTGAGCTCTTCGCCGAGTTGTCTCCACAGGTTCGCACCGCGATCCGCCGCGGCGTCGCTGCGCGCGAAGATCAAACTCGAAGCCCTCAAGGGTGAAGGCCCTCGACAAGGTGAGCCGACGCTCGGAGGCAACGGCGGTCTCGTTCCTGTTGATCGCCGTGTTCTTCTGGGGCACGTCGTTCCGGGCCACGCTCATCGGCACCGAGCACGCGCCCCCAATGACCTTCACGGCCCTGCGAGCGGCCCCGGCGGCGCTGATCCTGCTGATCGCGGCGCTTGTGATGCGCGCGCGACTTCCGGGCCGCGCGCTGTTGCCGTGGACGCTCTTTACCGGCGTGATCATGGTCACCATCCCACTCGCTGGACTTGCCGAGAGCGTCGTCCGAGCAGGAGCAGCCAACGCCGCCGTGCTCAACAACACCGCGCCCTTCTTCGTCTTGATCCTCGGCTACGCCGTTCTCGGCGAGCGAGCGTCGTGGTTGGGCGTAGCCGGGCTCATTTTTGGGTTCGGAGGCGTCGTCGTCATGGTCTCTTCTCAGCTTGGAGTAGTCGAGAATCAGGCTGACTTCGTGCTCGGCCTCGTGCTGGCCCTTGCCTCCGCTGCTGCCTGGGGCGGCGGCACGCTGACGGTGAAGTGGCTGCTCGATCGCGACCCGAAGCTGGATCTCGTCGGGCTCACCGTCGGCCAGTACCTGGTGGGTAGCACGCTGCTGGTCGCGCTCGCATTCGCTCTCGACAGCCCGAGTGAGACCGATTGGTCGTCGAGAGATCTCTGGGCCGCCGTCATCTGGGTCGCCGTCGGCGCAAGCGTGATTGCTCAGCTGGCGTTCTACTCTGGCCTCAAGCGGCTACCGGCAAACAAGGTCGCCGTATGGGGCTTCCTCGCGCCCGTTGTCGCAGTACTTGTCGAGGTTGCACGAGGTGAGGTTCCTGGCCCATTGGTGGCGACTGGAATGGGCCTTGCGATCATCGGCGTTGCCGTGACCACAATGGCGCCGATGAATACCTCTCGGCCGGCCTAGGCGTCGGCGGTTCGGCGGCGAGCGAAAGACGGAAGCCGTCGATGCTCGAGAAGCCAGAGACCGAGCACTGCCAAGACAACCCAGAACAACGCCTGACTGCCGATCGCGACCAGCCGGAATCGCGCCAGAACGCCGGCGTCGAAACTCACAGCGATCTCATCGGCTGGCAGCAAGAGAAACGCGACAACAACCGGGACGACAAGGAGCGCAGCGACGCTCACGACACGGGTCGCCGCCGACCCAAGCGGCCCGAGCGAGCGAGCACCCTCACCGGAGAGCCGCGTCCATACGGCACTCGCGATCAAGACGCCCCCACCCGCCGCGACAACGAGCAGCAGGTAGTTGATCTGGCGCTCTTCGATCTCGAGAACCGCCTCAACACCAGGTGGCAGCGGCGGATACTTCAGCGCTGGCAGGATCAGAAGTGCCCACGCGCCAGCGGCCACGAGCGCAAGCCAGAATCGCTGCGGCGTCAGCGTGCCGCGACCGAGCATCAGAGCAACACCGGCCAGCAACAATCCCAGCGCCAATCCAACCACGCCTTGACCGATGATCATGCCGCCCTTCTGCTGGTCGCGCGTAAACGGCTCCGCGACTAGCCCTCCGTGGGTACGGCCTACCTCGCCATGGTCAGTCGCACCTGCACCGTCGGCCGACGAAGTAGCTGCCGGCGCGTTCTCAAGGCCGATCGCCTCGTCGAGCACGCGCTCGGCGACGCCCAGGTTGAATGCCGCGGCTACGAGCCCGGCGGCGATGCCGGCCAGCACTGCAATCCGTAGCCAGCCCACGCCTGGCCACGAATGACGGTCAGGCTCAGTGACAGGGAACCCCGCCGATATGTCGTCCATCGTGGAAGAATTCGTGCAGGTAGTTCTGGTTCGCCGCGGCTGAGCCGATCAGAACTCCGAGCAGCTGACCCTGATCGAGCATCGTGACGTAGTAAAGAATCGCGCCGACGCACAGGCAAAACGCGCCGAGAAGCCGCTCATTCGCTCGTAGCGCGGACGTAGTGGCATATGCAGCCCGTGCGATCACCATCAGGTCGTGACCTCCGTCTTGTGATGTATTTGGTCGTGACTGTCGCCGTGATCGTGGTCATGCTCAGGCTCGTCGTCATGCCCGTGGTCGTGGTCGTCATGCGCCGCCAACTCCAGCTGACGACTTGCGAGTTCATCGGTGGAGATAACGCCGCCCTCGACGAGAACGTGTTCTAGCGAAGCGAGCCAGCGGCGGTAGTAGTTCCACGCCTCGCCGTCGGGCCCGGGAGCCGAGCTGTCGGATCCATTCTCGATCTCCCAGCCCTCAATCTCGCCGATCAGGTGGGTGCGGAAACTGTCCCAGGCGTACGTGCCTGTTTCGCTGAGAGCAACTGCGATTCCGAAAGCTCTGCTCTCCCACGGCTCGTCGAAAAGAAGCTCTCCGTTCTGGCGTGGAAGCGCAACCGTCCCGGTCATCGCGCTGATCGTGGCGTCCGTCATGAAGTTCCGGCCCGCGCGACGCCGATCATCGAGTCGCGCGTCACGAGCTCTGTCAGCTCTTCCTCAGAGAGATCGTCCGTTCCAGCCGGGCGCTCAGGCAGAACCATGTAGCGAATATCAGCACTCGAGTCCCAGACTCGAAGCTCCTGCGAGTCGTCGAGCTCAAGGCCCAGCTCCTCGAGTACGGCGCGAGGCTCAACGACAACTCGCGCCCGATACTCGGGTGACTTGTACCAGTACGGCGGAAGGCCGAGCACGGGCCACGGATAGCACGAACACAGCGTGCAAACCACCACGTTATGAACCTCGCTCGTGTTCTCCAGCGCCACCATGTTCTCGCCCTGCATGCCGCTGATTCCAAGCTCGGCAATCGCACCGGTTGCGTTCTCGAGTAGGCGCGTCTTGTACTCGCCATCCGACCACGCGCGAGCGACAACTCGCGCGCCGTTCAGGGGACCGATGTCCTCCTCGTAGGTCGACACGACTCGATCGACGGCGTCGCTCGCAAGAATCCCCTTCTCGACCAGCAGCGATTCAATGGCCCTCGTGCGAAGGCTCGGGTAGTTCACGGTGTCGTCGTGTTCTCCCATCGCGTCCTCCTCAGGCGGCTACGAGGTAGCTCTCCCAGACATCAACGTAGACAGGCGCCGCGTTCTCGGCATTCGGGCCCCAGACGTCCTCCGCCTCGAAGCGAACGCAGTAGCACCACTCGGGGTTCTCGCCGTCGCCCGCGGCGTTGCTCTCCGGAAACACGAACGCCTTGTCGAGTCGAACCACCACGCCAGTCTTGCCGCGAACGTAGCGAGGCAACCTCGTGTGGGTCAACACCTCTGTGCCGGACGCGACCACGCGGTCGCCGATCTCGAAGCCCTTTGGGGCGTCGAGCTCTCGCTCGGGTGACATTCCGCCATGAATCGCACCGAGCAGCATCTCGCAGAACTCTGGCTCTTCGCGCCTGCCGACCTCGGTTTCGGGCCGATGCGATAGCTCGGTCGTGCGCGCATCGATCTCGTCTTCGCTCACGACACCTGCGCGAATGAGGTTTCGCTCGAGAGTTGCGATCCAACGCTCGTAGTAGCTCGACTCCAGGTACGGAACAATCGGTATCTCTTCGACGCCAGAACGAAACTGCTCGATGTTGAAGAGCCCCTTGCCGAGTGTCGCCATGGTGATGCCGAACACGCGGCGTTCCCATTCGGAGTGAAACACCGGCTCATCCTGCTCCATCTCGACGCGGCCAAGCCCTTTTAGACCGCCGATATCGTGCGCCCGCGCCATGAGATCGCGATTATGACAGAGCGCGTCTGCGCGGGCCGACCCGACTCGCTACAACGAACGCTGCGCGACCGCGTGGTTGCCAGCCACGAACCCGAGCCCGAGAGCGGCCAGTAGCCCGTTCCCGGCGAGATAGCCGGACGCGCCGTGTCCAGAGATGCCAACCGCGGCACCGCCAGCCGCATAGAGCCCCTCGAGCGGCATGCCGTTCGCGAGCACCCGAGCGTCGCGATCAACGCGCAGTCCACCCTGCGTATGAAACAGCGCTCCAGTGACCTGAACGGCGCGATATGGAGCCACGAGCGGTCCCTCCCAGGCTGTCCGGCCGAACCCGTCCGCGCCAGCGCCGCGCGCGTATCCGTCGACCTTCGACATCGTGTCGGCGAGCGGAGCTTCCTCGCAACCGACCACCGACGCCAGGGCAGTGAGATCCGCAGCCTCGCGCACGGCGCCCGACTCAAGACAGCGCTGGTAGTCGGCGAACGGACGACAGGCCTCGTCGATACGACCGTCGAACACCATCCAGGCCTGCGCGCCCGGTTGATCGAGCACGTTGCATGCAAGCTCCGAATAGCCAGGCGATTCGTCGGCAAAGCGAACGCCGTCGGTATTGATGAGAACCGCTCCATGTACGACCGTCGCCCATGTGAGAAGCACGCCATGTGGATGAGCCACCGAACCATGACCCTGGTAAGCGTCGAGACACGCGGTATCGGCGCCAATCCGCTCGCCAAGCGCCAGCGCGTCACCGGTACTGCCCTCACCACCGAAGTAGAGGCCCTCGACGATCTCAGGGCAGTGCAGCGCCAGCAATGTGGGGTCGGCGCCAAAGCCATTCGTCCCGAGAATCACGCTGCGTGTTGCGATGCGCTCGCTCGTGCCATCCGGGCGTTCGACATGTGCTGCGACGACGCAACCGTTCTCGATCTCGACATCCGCGAGCCGGGCTGGGCACACGAACAGGACATCATCGAGCGTTGCCAGGGCCTCGACCAGATATCGATGGAGTGTGCTGCCGGCGCGATCAGGCACCGAGTGACAGCGGTGGGCCGTGTGCCCCGGGTAGAGGAAGTCCGTCACAACATCCAGAGGCACACCCCAACGCTCCCCCAACCACTGCACCAGGGGCGGACCGGCATCAAGCAGCGCCTCCGTCACGACAGGATCGGCCGTGCCCTCCGTCTTCCGGAGGATGTCGTCGAGAAACTGCTCTCGGGAGTCGCTCACCCCGGCGGCTGCCTGAGCAGGCGTCCCGGCAGCGGGAATCATCGACGTGCTCATCGCCGTATTCGAGTCTTCTCGATAGGTCTCTCTTGCCTCGACCACAACGGTGGCGAGACCTGCGTCGCCGGTTGCCAACGCTGCGGCCAGGCCGGCGCCGCCTGCGCCAGCGACAACGACGTCAGCAGCGATATCGGGCTGGCGAGTGGGCGCCTCCACGGTTGCCGATAGTAGCCGAGCTCGGGTGCGAGGGAATGCTCTGGAGCGGCGAGCCGAACCCAGCGGCCACGCCGCAACCAGAGCCTCTACCCGCGTGATCGAGGGCCACGGGCCGAGCGATCATGGCCCACAGGCGCTAGGCCGATAAGACAGGGATGCTCGAGGATGCACGAACCGAAGTCCGCGTCGACAGAAGCTCTCGCAGACTCCTCGCTGCCGCGATCGCTGTGACACTGGCGATCTCGGCGGG
>JAUXJK010000028.1 GCA_030624785.1 Actinomycetes bacterium | reverse complement strand
GTCGGAAAGCACTTTGCCGTGCTCGGCGGTGAGGAGTCTCGCGATGTCCTCGCGATGCTCGTGCGCGAGCTCGCGGATCCTGAAGAACATCTCGGCACGTTTGCCGAGCGATACGGCACGCCAGGCGGGAAATGCGGCTTTCGCGCTGGCGACGGCGGCATTCACCTCATCGGAGGAAGCAAGCGCAACTGCACCTGTCTGGCGTCCTCTAGCAGGGTCGTAGACGGGGTCTGTTCGTCCTGATGTTCCGGGGACGCGCTTGCCGTCGATCCAATGATCGATCGGTGTCACCTCGGCTTCGGCATCGGTCTGGCTGGGATCGGAAACTGTCGTGCTCATGCCCGTCTCTCCTCGCGTTCCGTGAAAGCCCTGGAAGTGGCGCTTCGTGGTGCCGACTCGTGACATCAGGATAGTCGTCCGAAGCCTCGAGTCTCCAACGTAGTGGCGGATCAGCCGGCGGGAACGGGCACGCACTATGGTTCTGCCGATGAGCTGCGGCATGGACAGCGACGTGGGCCCTACAGGCACGAACGCCGTGGTCGGCCGCGAGCTTCGACCATGAGCGTCGAACACGAATGGCTCGAACGAGCACGCAAATGGTGTTTTCGCGCGCGCCTCGAGACCCCACATTGGGACGGACCGGTCTTCGAGAGAGGCAAGGGGTCGCTGCTCTGGGATGTCGATGGGAAGGAGTACCTCGACCTCAACGCGGGCCAGATCTGCGGCGTCCTCGGCCATAGTGACGAGCGCATCGCCGAAGCGATTGCTGCAGCCGCGCGCACCTTTGTCCACGCGAGCTCGAACTTCTACAACACGGCCGAGATCGTGCTCGCCGAGCGTCTGGGGATGACACTCCCACCGTCGCTGCACCGCGCGTTCTTTGGTCTGTCGGGTTCAGACGCGACAGAAGCAGCAATGGGTATTGCCAAGGCTGCGACCGGGAGGTACGAGATTGCGAGTCCGCACATGTCTTTCCACGGATTCTCGGAACAGCCACGCGCGCTCAGTTTCGCCGTGTGGGGTCAGCGCCACTCCCCGCCAGCCCCAGGAAATCTCGCGCTAATGGCCCCGTACTGCTTCCGGTGTCCGATTCGACACACGTATCCGGCGTGCGAGCTCGCATGTCTCGACGGTTCCCTTGAAGTTCTTGATGCCGAGACCGGTGGCTCACTCGCGGCGATCATCACGGAGCCCTTGCCTTCGGCCGGAGGTGTCATCGTGCCGCCGGATGGTTGGCTCGCTGGCGTACGCGATGCCTGTGACGCGCGCGATGCGCTCTTGATACTCGATGAGAGCCAGACGGGTCTGGCCAAGCTCGGGACGATGTGGGGGTTCGAGCACGACGGGGTGGTCCCAGACATCGTGACGGTGTCGAAGCATTTCGGCGGAGGAATCCCGATCTCGGCCGTCGTCACGACTGACGAGGTCGAGCGTCGAGCCATCGAGAATGGTTTTGTGTACGCGCACTCCCATTCGGCCGATCCATTGGCCTGCAGCGCTGCGCTGGCGACGCTCGATGCGATCGAGGAGGATGGGCTCGTTGCTCGCAGTGAGGAGTTGGGCAGCTATTGGCGAGGTCTCCTAGAGAATCTCGCAGCCGACCACGAATGCATCGTTGACATTCGGGGCCGCGGTGTTCTGCAGGGACTGGAGCTCGGTGCGCCCGACGGATCTCCGGGTGGGGATATCGGCAAAGCAGTCGGCAGGTTGTGCCTCGATGCCGGGCTCCTGTTTAGCGTCCGCCGAGCCGGCTCGGTGTTCCGTTTTACGATTCCCTTCTCGACGACAGAACAGCAGCTGGATCACGCTGCCGCGCTCCTCGATTCGGCGCTCGCTGAGGTTGCTCCCACCGTCTGAGTGAATCCGATTGGCTAGAGCGCCGTGGCACGCCTGAAGCCCTTGTCCGATCTCTACATCGCTGTCAGGGCCGTGAGGAGTGCGTCCGGCTCGATGCGCTTCGTGTAGTCGGGCTCGACGAAGGCCACGGTGATCGTGCGATCGCGGTCAATGACGTAGGTCGCAGGTATAGGTAGCTCCCACGAGGCCTCGCCGTTCTTCTTCGGTAGCTCGATGCTGAACGTGTTGCTGAAGATGTCGATGACGTCGTCTCCAAGTCGGAAGACCAGTCCGAAGTCACGCGCTACCCGTTTCTCATGGTCGCTCAGCACGTCGAAATCGAGGTCGAGCTTCTCCTGAAGGCTCAGCGACTCGTCTGGCACCTCGGGCGAGATCGCGACGAGGCTGGCGTTCTGCTTCTTCATTTCAGGCAACACGGCCTGGTATGCCCGCATCTGCAGGCTGCAGTACGGTCACCAACCTCCACGATAGAACGCGACGACGACCGGCCCTTGCTCTAGCAGGCCACCCAGAGAAACGTCGTTTCCCACAGCATTTGGCAGCGTGAACTCGGGCGCCGTTGACCCGACACCGAGAGCTCGCTCGATAGCGCCGTCGACACGGAGAATCTTGGCGGTCTCAGCCAGGGCGGCATTTACCTCCGGGGATCGCTTCGCCCCGGATCTCTCAAGCTGCTCGTTCAAAGCGGTCTGAAGGTTCGCTGGTTGCGCGCTATTCACGGGAGCCCTCCTGCCGGGCGATCGATACCGCGTAGCTTCGCACAGGTCGACGAACGCAGGGGAACGCTCGGGTACGGTTTGCCCACGCGATCGGCTGGAGGAGTAATGGACGGAAGCAAGGTGGCGCACAAGGCGTTGAGCACAGCTGAGGTGCGGGAGATCGTGGGTGACCCGATCGAGTTGGTTCAGCTGAAGGTTCGGCCCTCGCTCGATAAGCACTGCCGGGCGTTCATCGCCCGCTCGCCGTTTCTGTCGCTCGGAACGGTCGACGCAAACGGTCAGGCCGACGTGAGCCCACGGGGAGACCCGGCAGGGTTCGTCCATGTGCTCGACGACCACACACTTGCCGTTCCCGAACGGCCCGGAAACAAGCTCGCCGACTCTCTCTCGAACATTCTCGACACGGGAAGCGTCGGTCTGCTGTTCATGGTGCCCGGGGTCGAGGAGACGCTTCGAGTAAACGGAGATGGGACGATCACTGACGATCCGGCGGTGCTCGAGACGATGGCCGTCAAGGGCAAGACTCCCAAACTGGCGATCCTGGTTGATGTGCAGGAGGCGTTCATCCACTGTGCCAAAGCGTTTCGACGCTCTGAGCTTTGGAACCCTGACGGCTACGTCGACCCGAAGGAGTTGCCGTCGATCGGTCAGGTGATCCGCGATCAGGTCAAGCCGCCTGATCTTGACACGGACGACATCGACGAGTTCGCCAACGAGGACTATCGAACCAACATGTACTGATGGCATTCCGCTCGTTGCGCAAGGAGAACTAGAGAAACTCGATGCACGTCGACGCAACTACTGCACCTGATTTCGAGCTGCCGTCCGTCGATGGTGAGCCATTGTCGCTCGCTCAGCTGCTCCCCCAGGTGCCTGGGGACACGCTTCTCCTTCTGTTTGTTCACGCTGAGTGCCCGACCGCTCGGCTCACGCTGCGCCGTCTCGGGCCCCTCGGGCCGGAGCTCGCCGCGGCGGGAACGCGGCTCGTCGTGATCGCTGAGGAGTCGGTGGCCGCCGCCGCCCGACTGACTCGAACGCTTGGCGTCGATGCGACGGTGCTGGCGCAGGAGGCGCCGTGGGCGATCTCGAAGGCCTACGACGTCGAGTCGGTGCCCACCGCAGTCGTTGTGGACGCGAGCGGGTCGATCGCGGGCCGCACCGAGGGTTGGGATGTCGAGTCGCTCACGGACTTGCTTCCGGTGGAGCTCCCCAACGACGAACCCAGGTGGAAGCCGGGTTGCGGAGCACGAGCGAGCTACACCGTCGGCGGCGAGAGCGACTCTCTCGGTGCTAGCGGCGATGTGACCGAGGCCCATGAGGACATGTTTGAGCGCGGCTGGACCGACGGGTTACCGGTCGTTCCGCCGACGGCCGAGAACGTCGAGCGGATGCTGGGCGAGCGAAACCCGGCCGACTCACTCGGTCCGGTGCCGCCTGGCATGGGTGAGGCCACGCTGGAGCGTGTGGCCTCCTGCGCCGTCCTCGCCGGATGCCGTCCGGAGTACTTCCCGGTAGTTCTTGCCGCCGTGCGATGCGTGCTCGATCCGGCGTTCAACGTTCATGGCCAGGCCGTGACGACCTCGCCGCCCGGGCAGATCGTCATCGTAAATGGGCCGATCCGCGACGAGCTGGGCTTGAACTCTGGCATGGGTGCACTTGCCTCGGGAGCGCGCGCCAATCTGACAATTGGGCGCGCGGTACGACTGGTCGTGCATCTCACAGGGGGTGCGTCGCCGTCATCACTCGATCGTGCTGCCCTAGGCCACCCCGGAAAATTGTCGTTCTGCATTGCCGAGAACGAGGAGGCCTCGCCCTGGGAGCCGCTCCACGTCGAGCGGGGCTTCCAACCGCTCGAGTCGACGGTGACCGTGATGGCAGGTGATGCGCCCTCATCGGTATCTGACCACCGTTCCATATCACCCGCCGATCTCGCAGCAACGATCGGCTGGGGTGCCGCCGGCGGTTGGAGCCCATTCATGTGGCCGATGGATGCCAACTCGCTGTTCGTCATCAGCCCAGAGCACGCTCGCACGCTGGCGAGTGAGGGCTGGTCGAAACGCGATGTTCGCGAGGCGATCTACGCCGAGGTCAGGCGGCCGGCCAGAGATCTGAATCGTGGTGAAACGACTCCCGTCGTGGAACAGGCGGATCCGGATGAGCTGATCGCGAAATGGCCGACCGTCGATCGAATTCACGTGATCGTGGCCGGGGGAGAGGCCGGACGGTTTTCGGCGGTTATCGGCCCAAGCATGAGCATGGACGCATCCATGCTGACGCGGCGAATCGAGGAGTGAGATGGACTATGTAAGCCCTTTTGATGAGCAGTCTCGTGAGGCGGAGCCCCTCGCGCCTCGAGCGAGCAGTCTGGACGGTGCCCGGATTGCGCTTCTCGACATCTCCAAACGTCGCGGTGAGGAGTTCCTCGATCACCTGGAAGCCCGCCTGCGTTCTGCAGGCGCGCAGGTGCGGCGCTACCGGAAGCCGACGTTCGCGCGACCCGCGCCTCATGACCTGATCGAAGAGATCGCCCGCGATGCCAATCTGGTGGTCGAAGCGTTAGCTGACTGAGGATCGTGCGTGTCGTGCAGTGTGCACGACTTGGTCAGACTCGAGCGACGCGGCCTCGCGACGGCGGGCGTCGGCACCGAGCCGTTCATCGACGAAGCGCTTGAACAGGCGCGATCGCTCGGGATGCCCGATCTGCGAATGGTGCTCATTCCGCATCCAGTTCAGCTGCTTACAGACGATGAGTTGACTGCCCTGGCTGACGCCTGCTTCGACGAGATTCTGAGTCGCGTGATTCAACCAGCGCTGGCTTGAGCCTGCGCAACCTGGCGGTGCACGCTTGCGAGGATCGCGGTCATGCCGCGTAGCCGCAGCGGCGTGATTAGCTCGTCGAGGAGCATGCGGCTGTACACGTGGGGCGGCGTGGCGGCGATCTCCTCCGGGGAGGCTCCATCGAGCCCGGCAGCGAGAATGCCTGCGTAGCCACGCGTGGTTGGCGCCTGGGGTGGTGCGTCAAAGAACAGGCGCACCACGTCGTGTTCGAGCTCAATCGCTACGCCGAAGGGCGTCTGGCATTCCCTGATGCGCTCGAGCGGTTGTTGTCCGCTCGCGTAGCGCTCCGGGAGCTTCGGTAGCCCATCTGCGTAGTCGAGCAGGAGCTCCATGCGCATGTCGCGCGGCGACTCGGCGAAGTCATCGATGATCTCCTGGAGCTCGTTTCGAAGCATCCCACCACGGTATCGCCTGGGGTCGGGCCGAGCCAGTCGCAGGCTCTCGGGCGTGCGTCTCGAGCGAGCGTCTCGAGCGAGCGGCGACGCGATTCGTCGGTATTGGTGCGCCCCGCAGCCGCGCTTTGCAGCACACTTGTTTTCGCATGAGCGGTCGACACGGAATCGAAGTAGTCGAGCTGGTTCGAGAGTTTCCCAAGGGACCTCGAGCAGTCGATGGCATCGACCTCCATGTTGCGCCCGGCGAGATCTACGGGTTTCTTGGCCCGAACGGCGCGGGCAAGTCAACGACGGTTCTTGTCCTGACAACTCTGCTGCCACTCACGAGCGGGTCCGCGCGTGTCGCAGGCTACGACGTCGCGACTCAGGGCAGGTACGTTCGAGCGGAGATCGGAGCCGCACTCCAGGAGGCCGCTCTCGATCCGCTGTTGAGTGCTCGCGAGCACATGCGACTTCAAACGACGCTGCACGGTCTGTCGCGTTCCGATCGCAAGGTGCGCGGCGAGGAGCTGCTTGAGCGCGTTGGTCTCGTCGAAGCCGCGGATCGGCGTGTGGGTGGGTACTCCGGCGGCATGAAACGCCGCCTCGATCTTGCTCTGGCGCTCGTACATCGTCCCAGCATCCTGTTTCTCGACGAACCGACTACCGGGCTCGATCCTCAGAGTCGCACCGCCCTGTGGGACGAGGTGGCACGGTTGACGCGCGAGGACGGCGTGACCGTGTTTCTGACCACGCAGTACCTCGAGGAGGCCGACGCGCTTGCCGATCGGGTCGGCATCATCGATCGCGGCCGTATTGTGGCGGAGGGAACTCCGCAGGCGCTCAAGGATGAGATCGGGCGGCCCTCGGTCGAGATCGTGCCGGCGCAAGACGGCGATCACGAAGCGCTCGCTGCCGTGCTCAGCCGCTTCGGCGAATCAGTTCCCGCGCTTAGCCAGAGCGTCGCGGTGCGGCTCCGCGGCGGCGAGAGTGAGCTTGCGGAGGTAGTCCGCGCGCTCGACGGCGCCGGGATCAGCGTTTCGCAACTACGACTCCACGCGCCAACACTCGACGACGTGTTCCTTGAGAAGACAGGCCGGTCCCTCGAGGGTGCCGGGAGCGAACATGGTGGAGACGAGAGCGCCGGATGAGAGAGTTCGTCCGCCAGGTCGCTGTACTCGGCCGCCGCTCGATCATGCGAACACTCCGCCAGCCGGCGAGCATCGTGCCATCACTGCTGTTCCCGTTGATCCTGCTCGCGGTCAACACCGGCGGTCTGCGGGGTGCGACCAACCTGGAAGGCTTCCCCACCGACTCGTTTCTCGACTTTGCGCTCGGATTCGCCTTCCTGCAGGGCGCCGTCTTCGCGACGGTCAACAGCGGAACCGATCTGGCCCGCGATATCCAGACCGGCTTCATGAACAGGCTGGCGCTGACTCCCGTACGAGGCGTGGCGCTCATCTTCGGTCAGCTAGCTGGCGTGGCAGTGCTCGCGCTCTTGCAGGCTGTCGTCTTTCTCGGCGCAGGTCTCGCTGCCGGTGCGAGCGTTCGCGCCGGGGTCAGCGGCGCTCTGGTGATCTTGATTCTCTCGTTTCTTGTTTCGGTCGCGTTTGCCGGCGCGGGCGCGCTCCTTGCGGTGAGAACCGGGTCAGGAGAGGCGATTCAGGGCCTGTTCCCCCTGGTGTTCGCGACCCTGTTCCTCTCGTCGATGAACATGCCTCGCAACCTGATCGATGCCGACTGGTTTCGCGTAATCGCGACGATCAATCCCGTCTCGTACCTCATCGAGGGGATTCGGAGCCTGATTCTGGAGGGCTGGAACGTTGAAGCGCTCGCTCTCGGCTTCGGCGTCGTCTTCGTGATTCTTGTTGTCGGAATCGGCGGCGCAGTTCTGGCATTGCGCTCGCGACTGGCGAGGGTCTGATGTCGTCGTCAACTGATCGAGGCGGGAGCTTCGTCTCTGTGGCTCACGGTGTCGCCTGGCGCAACCTGCACAACCATTTTTCTCACCCCATGTACTACATACCGAGTCTCGTTTTCCCCTTGCTTTTCTTCACCGCGTTCACAGGAGCGCTCGGGGCGCTAACCGATCTGCCGGGCTTCGAGTTCGAGGCCGGATACGAGGGCTTCCAGTACGTCTTCGTGCTCATTCAGAGCGCGGCGTTCGGGGGCGTCTTCACGGGCTTTGCGATCGCGCGCGATTTCGAAACGGGTTTCGCCCGGCGGTTGCTGCTCGCGGCTCCCAATCGACAGGGCATCATCGCCGGCTATGCCCTCGCGGCTCTCGGACGCTGGGTGTTCACGGCGCTCGTCGTGACGGGAGTTGCGTTCGCAGCGGGAATGACGATGCCGGGCGGCGTCGGTGTGGCCGGACTCTACGCGCTGGCGTTGCTCGTTAACGGCGCCGGAATACTGTTCGCTTCGGGCGTGGCGATGCGGATGCGAACCGTGCAGGCGGGGCCACTCATGCAGACGCCCGTGTTTCTCGCGCTGTTTCTCGCTCCCGTGTACGTCCCCCTCGCTGTTCTCGACGGTTGGATCGAGACCGTTGCTCGATTCAATCCGTTCACCGCATTTCTTGAGGCCGGGCGTGGCTTTCTGGTTGGTCGCCCAACAACAGTGGGCCTCGCATTTGGTCTCGCTGTGGCGCTGCTCGTGCTGTTCGGCTGGTGGGCGCACCGTGGCTTGCGGAGCGCCGAGTCCGCGGGCTAGATCTCGCGCACTAGCCGCTGCGCGGAAAATGCGCGAGAATGACGCGATGTCTGCAAGCGCGACAGCAAAGTTCCTGGTCGAGGCCCGGCGTGATCGGCGGCTGCTCGACGGGTTGCCCGAAGATCTGCGTCCTCGCGACGTCGAAGAGGCCTATGCCGTTCAGGACGCGCTTGTTCCGCTTCTCGCCGAGCATGGCTCCGGAGGGCCTGTCGGTTTCAAGGTCGGCTGTACCAACGAGGCAGCGATGGAACTTCTCGGTGCTGATCGTCCATTCTGGGGCCGCCTACTCGCCGAGAACGTGTTCGAAAGTGGAGCGCAGCTAGACCTGCCGGACGCGATCACGCTCGTCGTCGAGCCCGAGTACGCCTACCGCGTGTCGCGTGCGTTGCCGGCGCGGGACGGTGGCTACGACGCTGAGAGCGTGTTGCCCTTCGTGAGCGAGTTGATTCCATCGATCGAGGTGGTCGGCCACCGCTACGCCGACTTCGTTGGAACTGGGGTGCCCTCCCTCGTGGCCGACAACGCCCTGAACGCTGCATGGGTCGCGGGCGCGCCGATCGACCTCGGCAACGGTGCTCCTGATCTTTCCGACGTTCCTGTAGAGGTCTACGTGGATGACGTACTTCAGGCCACAGGTAGTGCGGAGAACGTCCTCGGCCACCCCCTGAACGTTGTCGCGTGGCTGGTGAACGAACTGGCAGACCGTGGACGAGCGCTCGCCCCGGGCGACTACGTCACAACTGGAACCTGCACGCCGTTGATACCCATTGCGGCCGGGTCATCCGTGAGATGTGAGTTCGGTCGCCTCGGCAGCGTGAGCGTCGCTGTGACGGCCTGAGGTCTCGGCCTAGGCCGTCTCAGTCGGCTCGTCGATGCGCGGATCCGTTGGCGCGGCCTCAACGTTGTTGGTTAGTCGACCGACTCCCTCCACCTCAACCACGACCTGATCGCCGACCTTGAGCTCACCGACACCCGCGGGTGTTCCGGTCGCAATGACATCGCCGACCTCGAGTGTCATCACGCGCGATACGTAGGCGACGAGGTGCTCGATTCGAAAGATCAGGTCGCGGGTGGTTCCATCCTGGCGTAGTTCGTCGTTGACCCAGGTTCGGACAGCAACCGCGGCATCGATATCGGTAGCAAGCCACGGCCCGAGGGGAGCTGAGGCGTCGAATGCCTTGCCGCGCGTCCATTGATCGTCGCCGCGCTGGACGTCGCGGGCCGTAACGTCGTTCATCGCCGTGTATCCGGCGATGACTTTGCGCGCACGGGTCGCTGGAACATTGCGACACCTCGAACCGATCACGACAGCCAGCTCCCCCTCGTAGTTGAGGAGTTTCGAATAGGCCGGATACTCGATCGCCTCGTCGGTGGCGACGACGGCAGACGGCGGCTTGAGAAAGAGCAGTGGCTGCTCGGGAACCGTGTTGCCCAGCTCCGCCGCATGGTCCGCGTAGTTTCTGCCCACACAGACGAGCTTGGTCGGCGCGCATGGTGGCAGCAGATCGACCTCTTCGAGCGAGAGAGTCGAGCCGTTCGGTGTGCGTACGAGTCGCCCGTCGACGACCTCACCGTCCATGGTCTGGCCGCGATATCGGATGCGAGCGATGTGCACGCCTTACGTTGTAGCGAACCACAGCTCTCAGGTGCGTGGGCGAGCCCCTCGCGATATCCTCGACAACATGGCGGGTATCACCGTGACACCTCCCAAGGAACGGGAAAAGATCGGCGGCGGCAGCAGGCTCGGTGATGTGTCGCGCGTTGTAGTTCTCAACGACAACCACAACAGCTTCGAGGGTGTCGCATTTGCCCTTTCGAGCGTTCTGCCGGGCGTCAACTACGACAAGGGCATGACGCTCGCGAACCGCATTCATTCGAGCGGACAGGCGATCGTCTGGTCAGGACAGCGCGAGCAGGCCGAGCTCTACTGGGAGCAACTGAACGAAGCCGGCCTGACCATGGCTCCGCTTGAAGGCTGAGGATCTCGTGACGAACACGCTCGAGGAGGCAGGAGATCTCCCTGGCCGGTTCTCTGACGGCGTCGGCTTCGTCAACGGTCAGTACGTCCCGATCGCAGAGGCCGGCGTCCCGATTCTCGACTGGGGTTTCCTACGAGGAGATGCGACCTACGATGTCGTAAGCGTCTGGAGGGGAAAGTTCTTTCGACTCGATGCACATCTCGAGCGCTTCTACGCAGGGCTCGAGACACTGCAGCTCGACGCGGGCCTGAAACGGGGCGAGATCGAGTCTGTCCTTGCAGAATGCGCGCGGATCGGCAATCTCGAGAGCGCCTACGTCGAGATGATCTGCACGCGCGGGCAGCCCCGATCGGGGAGCAGAGACCCTCGTGACTGTCAGAACGCCTTCTACGCGTTTGCGGTTCCGTACGTCTGGATCGCGACGCTCGAGAAGCAGGAGTCAGAAGGGCTCCATCTCGCGATCAGCGACATCGAGAGGATCTCCGCGACTGCGGTGGATCCGACCGTGAAGAACTACCACTGGCTCGACTTCCAACGTGGACTGCTCGATGCGTATGCGCAAGGAGCCGAGACGGTCGTCTTGACGCGAGCGGACGGAACACTCGCGGAAGGGCCGGGTTTCAACATCTTTGTCGTGAACGGCGACCGCGTGATCACTCCGGCTGCCGGCGTGCTGCAGGGCATCACCCGACGCACGGCGATCGAGATTCTGGAGCGCTTCGGGGTCGAGGTGCAGCAGGAGCCACTCACGCTCGACGTGCTTCATGGCGGCCTAGAGGTCTTTGGAACATCCACGGCGGGCGGTGTGCTCCCGATGACTCGCATTGATGGGGAACGGGTGAGCGACGGTACGCCTGGACCATTGACGATGCGCGTGCGGGAGGCGTACTGGGCGCTTCACGATGATCCGGCGTACGTCCGTGCGGTCGCCGATATTCCGACGCCTGCGGGTCACTAGCTCTCGCGAGCCTCGCTCGCTGAACGACCAGCCCCAACCCGTGCGCGATGGCCGCTTCGCAGGGTGTCGCGCGCTGGCTAGGATGACCGAGCTCTGAGTACGCGCGGCCGAGAGTGAGGACCGCGGCGCGGCCGCGAGGAGACCAATGCCGAGATCGCTCTCATGGGGGCCCACAATCGTGCCGATAAGCGAGAAATCACTCGCCTCAGAATCCCTCGATCGATGGCGAGACGATTGGAAGAAAGCATCCCCGACTGCCGTCTTGGAGAGTGAGTAGACGTGTCGAATCAGCCACAAGAACAAGAAGAGCTCGCATGGGCCGACGCCTCTGAAGCGCTCGATGAGACCGATTGGACGGTTGAGTCCGAGCAGGAGCGCGTTTTTCGCTGGCGGCTGCAGCAACTTGCGCAAGCCGGCTACGACTATCGCCTCGCATTCAAGCTGGCGCTGAGGCC